>NZ_ASSJ01000008.1 GCF_000473895.1 Rubidibacter lacunae KORDI 51-2
CCCTAGATAGAACTCGAGATAGCGCCAGCGGCCTAGTTTCTCCTCGATGTTATTGCCGAAGATCCACAAAAACAGCATGTTGCCGCCAACGTGAGCGAAGCCGCCATGGAGGAACTGGGACGTCACAAGGGTTAGGATTTCCGGGACGGGCTGACCGCTGTCGACCCCCTGCAAACTAGCAGTTAATTCGCGCGGAACGATTGCGTAGAGGTGGAAGAAGTCCACCAGTGCTTGCTGCGTAGGCAAACTAATTTCGTAGATAAAAACACCCAGATTCGCCAGGATCAGCGCGTAGGTGACATACGGAGTGATGCGAACTGGGTTGCGATCGCGGATCGGCAAAAACACGGTTATCGATGTCCTTCGAATGAGTACTCGGCAGGGCGAATCCAGCGGCAATCGCGCTGCGGGTGCGACAGCAGCCCTCCCGTACATTCGCTCGGAGTGAATTAACAACGTATCTGACAAACTGCATTTATAAAGAGAGCGAGGAGCTTCCCGCACTCGACGGAAAAAAGCTCCTCGCTGAACGATGCTGGTTTTTAGCTGCGACGGCATCTTGTCTGCCGCCACCTATAACGAAGTTACTCGATGACCAGCTTGCCGACCATGCCGGCACCGCGGTGCGGTTGGCAGTAGAACTGATAGGTTCCAGCAGTCGCATCGGCAGGGATAGAGATCGTGTGGGAATCGCCAGGTGCGAACAGCAGTTTAGATTGGGACAGCTTGTCAGCCAGGGCTGCGTCTGCCGAGCCGGGGCCGTCGAAGACCACGTTGTGGGGAGCGAGGTTGTTCATCTTGAAGACCACCGTGTCGCCCGGCTTCACCGTAACCGTCTCCGGTTGGTACTTGAGCTGACCGCTGTCCGCTCCCATCTTCACAGTGTAGGTTGCGGCAGAAGCGGGAGCGATCGCAACCGTCCAGCTCAGTGCGACGAGCAGGACGACCGACAGTAATGCGCCCAGGGCGCGTGCAAACTTAGCAGGTACTTGCATGATTCTTTCCTTACAAATCTCCGAATTGATTCAGCAATGCGGGTGAGAATACCGCTGATATTAAGGTTAATTCCCTTAATATTCTAAGGGAAGGGGGACTCAAAGCTAAAACCCTCATTAAATTTAAATTTCGCGTGCCCTCCTGGGTTAACTAACGCGGTCAAGCCGGTGCTTTGCCGTCTACGTTATCTGCGATCGCTATATCCTGACGTGTTTGGGGACCAAGAGCAGACGTGCGGCCTTGGCAAAATTGCTCTGTGGCATAGCACGGTTGCCGAACCAGCTATTACGCTATACGCCAACGCGATTCGTCGGTAGCTGCATCGGCTATTAAGGCAGGTCGAACAAGCGACCGTCTGGCAAATTGCTGACGGCACGTTGCAGGGCAGCCAGCGATCGATTGTAGTTGATGATGGCGTCGAGCAAATTCCCTCGCGCGTCGGTGAGAGCGGTCTGGGAATTGATTACGTCCGTTTGCGTGCCGACGCCGGCTTGGAAGCGCAAGCGTGCCAGTCGCAAGCTTTCCTCTGCTTGCTCGACTCCCAGCCGGGCAGTATCGATGTTTTCTTTATTGGCTTCAAGGTTGAAGTACGCCGTCTCAACCTCAACGCGAATGTCGTTGCGAACATCCTCGAACTGGGTTTGATTCGCCAGGATGCTGACATCCTCTTGACGTGCTTGAGATTGGGCTGCGCCGCCGTCGTAAATTGTCCAGGACATCTGCGCGCCGACCGTGATACCGTCCCCGCCATTCACCCCGTCGCCGAATTCTTCAAGCACATCGCCCCGGGCAAACGCTGCAAATTGAGGGCGAACGGCAGCCAGAGCAATACGACGATCTTGCTCGTCAACATTGATATCCGTAATCTCGCGCTGTAGCTCGGCGCGATTGCGGAAGGCCAGAACGATTGTCTCTTCGAGCGGTAATGTCCACTCGCCTGCCTCCTCGGGCGGCCCTTCAACTGTAGTCACTTCAACTTGTTCGCCGACGTTAAGAACATCGGCGAGCTCTCGGCGAGCCGTTTGTTGTGCTGCGCGAGCGTTGCGCAAATCTTGCTCGGCATTGGAGAGTTCTACCTCTGCTTGTAAGACGCTGAAGCGAGTACCGAGACCAGCTTGTTCGAGCAACTGTGCGTCTCGCAAACTTTGTGTTGCGTCTTCAACCGCTGCGGCTTCGATCAAGACATCCGTATCGGCTTCCTGAACCTCGTAATAGGAGTTAGTTACATCCAGGCGCAACTGCTCGGCGGCGATTTCCACATCGAGCTGGCTTTGCAAGACAAGTTCCTCAGCACGGCGAATGGTCGCCGTCCGCGACCCCGACGTAAAGATGTCGTAATCTACTCTTATGTTGGCATCGAGTGAAGACGTGACCTCATCGCTTTCAGGCAAAAACGGTCCTCGCCGCTGATTGGCTATCTCAGCACCCGCGGAATCAACGCGGCTTATGTTGATTTGAGTCGAAACATCGGGGAACTCGGCTGCCCGAGCCTCCCGCAGAAAAAGCCTAGCAGCTTCTAGATTTTGGCGGGCAACGCGCAGATCGGTATTGTTCTGACGCGCAATCTCGATCGCCTGATCTAGCGTAATCCTTTGATAAGTCTGAATCTCGACTTCTTCAGACTCAGTCGGAAAGAGTAAAGGGTTGCCATTTGGTTGCAGCGATTCAGTCGTAGCCGAAACGGGTGCAAAATCCGGCTGCGGCACGTTGATAACCTGGCCGGGGTCCTCGAAACCGGAATCTTCACCCGATTGCCCTTGCAACTCGGCAGGTAGTTCGGTCTCAATGCCCTCCATCACTTCAACGGGGATTCCATCGGCTGAGTCTATTTCGGGCGAAGGAGGGGCCGGCACTTGGGCGCGATCCCCAAGCTCGTCGATGGTCAAATCAAAAACAGGTGATTCCGTCGGCAGCGATTCGGCTAGCGGCACGTGTTCGCCGTTGGATGCGGCAGGAGCGATGTTTGTTTCCGTACTCGCCACCTCGTCGCGATTGCCGACTGGAACGACCTCCTGTGCATAAACAGGCATGCTGCCGAGGACTGCTGCTACACCAACACCAACACTCACACCAAACCAATTGGGACAAGCAATCATAGACTCTGCTTCCGTCAAGTCTGGGCAGGGAATGTCCGTTATTCTACCCCCGTACATTCGAAACGATTGTGACATCCCGCGCCCGGAAATGCTAGTCCCGATAGCGAGCTCGAGAACATTCGGTACGGTCGCACGGGTAAGGTAACTGATTGGGAGTAGCAAATTGCAGCAAATAAGGGCAGCCGAAGCGTCAGACCGGGCGATCGCGAACCGAAATGCTCCCCACTTGCTGCTAACTCCTTGCTGGCGGCCATTCCAGACACGCATCGATCAGTCCGGTAACGCCCACCACTGGGTGAATGGGGATGCTCAGTTGCTCGCCGAGGTCGTCGACGGTCATATCGTCGAGAAAACGGGGTTCGTCGTACTTGAGCATCAGCGATGGTAGCAGCACGCCGTCACCCAAGTCGCGATCGCCCAGTGCTGCAAGCAGGTCGCTGCCCGTTAGCAAGCCCGTGACGGTAATGTCCTGTCCCCAATAAGCGCTGTGAGTTGCCACCAAGTCTACCGTCAGCCCGTCCACGGCATTGAGCAAGCGTGCTAAGGGTGCGAAGGCAACCTCTACGGCGTTTCCCACAACCCACGTTAGACGGCGCGGCGGAGTCACGCATGCGGGTAAAGTGTCTGCGGCAATCGCGCGAAACTCCTGCAAGAACTGCCGGATCGATCCGACACCGTTGCCGATTTGCGGATAGTCCTCGTAATGTGCTGTCGGTGGCAAGTCTCGTCGTGCGACCGTAAACCATTCGTCCGCCAGCCACGCAAATGTAGACCCGAAACGCGAACGGAACTCGGTTTGTAGCGGCTGGACGAGGTCGATAACATCGGCGGCTACGGACGGCGTCACCGGGACCAATTCGTCTAGGGTGGTGCGGAAGCGCGTCAAGCCCACCGGCACGATCGCAACCGAGGCAACAGCTGGTACTTCACCGCTACCAAACCGTGCTAAATCTCGTAGCGTGCGTTCCAGATGCTGCCCATCATTAAGCCTCGGACAGACCACCACCTGCGCGTGGATCTGCAAGCGGCGTTCCTGGAACCACTCCAATTGCTCCAAAATCCTTGCGGCGCGTGGATTATTCAGCAAGCGCGATCGCAGCTCTGGCTCGGTAGCGTGGACGGAGACATACAGAGGCGACAGGCGCAGCTGCTCGATACGCTGCCACTCGCGCGGCGGCAGGTTGGTTAGCGTCAGGTAGCTCCCGTACAGAAAACTCAAGCGATAGTCGTCGTCCTTAAAGTACAAGCTTTCGCGCTTGCCCGGCGGCTGTTGGTCGATGAAACAGAACGGACAGCGGTTATTGCACTGAATCAACCCGTCGAACAACGCAGTTTCGAACTCTAGACCCAAGTCTTCGTCGTAATCCTTCTCGATCTCGATGCGATGTGCCGTGCCCGCAACGTCGATCGCGTCGATCTCCAACATTTCTCCCGCGCACAGGAACTGGTAGTCGATCAGGTCGCGCGGCTGCCGACCGGCGATCGCAACGATCGCGTCGCCGGGTTCGAATCCGATTTCCGCCGCAATCGAGTTGGGGATGACCCGCGCAATCCGTGCGGGTTGCGATGTTGTCAATTTTGTTGCCGGTTCTGTCGCAGCACTCATGGAAATATTTGCAGCGTGCGAGCGCGTACTAAGTGCGTACTAGAGGAGACTCCCGAACGATATCCCCAGTTGGGTTGGGACGAGCTGCACGCGCTGTAGCACCAGTATTTGAGGACTCTTTCCCAGGCTCAACCTAACACAAGTCAAACGGCATAATGTTTGCCCTGGCGACCGGCACTGCGAGGCAGTGAGCCGGTTTGGTTCTGGGCTTCAAGCCCAGTGTTGCTTACTGACACGTCTGCAATTATTGTCACCGCATCAACAAAAAAATGTTGATTTTCCGCACCTGTTCATGTCATCGCCCAAAAGAGCTTTGAAAATCGTTCAGGTACCGATAGGCTACAGAATTCAATATCAAACAAGCAGTCTTTGTTGTTTCGGACTGTGAGATTGTCTCTAGAAGGTCATAGGCGATCGCGTGACTTCGCACGAGTTGGCGCGAGGTAAACATCTGAGGTTTCAACGGAACCAGAAGGCAAGACCCCTGTCAACGCCGGCCAGCTCTATTTTTAACTCGAGAAAAATTATTTAGTTGGTTCAATTGAGCCCAGTTGACTGGGTACCTTCTTCTATTGGAGGGAGAGTTCGGGGTTGGGCAGACCGAAGATACATGATGAACCAGGTTGATTTGCTAAATGTCCAGGTCGACAATCTTACGCAAACAGAGCTATTGGAGGGGTTACGGGCGGGTGGTTTTGTCGTCACGCCAAATGTCGATCACCTCAGCAAACTACAACGCGACCCCGAGTTTTACCGGATTTATCGCGACGCGACTTATCGCGTCTGTGACAGCCAAATTTTGATGTACGCCTCTCGATGGTTGGGAACGCCGCTGCGAGAGAAAATTTCTGGATCGGATCTGCTTCCAGCATTTTGCCAGCATTACCGCAACGATCCCGGTACACGCGTGTTCCTATTAGGCGGTGCCCCAGGTGTTGCGGAGCAGGCACGGGCGCGTCTGAACACTCTTGCCGGTCGCGAGGTGGTTGTCGGGACGCACGCGCCATCATTCGGCTTCGAGCAAGATGAGTCTGAGTGCCAGAGCGTCCTCAATATCGTGCAGCGCTCCGGAGCGAATGTATTGGTGCTTGCATTGGGAACGCCCAAGCAAGAGCTCTGGTTCGGGCGCTACCAACAGCAGTTGCCGACGATCTCAAGCGTCCTAGCAGTTGGCGCGGCTGTGGACTTTGCCGCCGGGCAATCGATGCGCGCGCCGCGCTGGATGAGTTATACCGGGCTGGAGTGGTTGCATCGCCTATGGCAAGAGCCACGCCGCCTGTGGCGGCGCTACCTCCTCGATGACGTGCCGGTATTGTGGTTGCTGACACTTCAGAGGTTCGGTCGTTACCGCGTGCCGCAATGGATGTTGGCACCAGAGGAAGTTGAACTAGCAATTGCTACTCCTGGTTTAGAAACGCCGCCCCAAGTCAATGCATCCAGCGATCCATCTTGAAGAGCCTGCCTCGGAGTCGGTTCGTGCCGAGCGCGACTCGATATGTCGATCGGTTTCGTCCGCCGACTTTGGAATAGGTGTTGCTTATGCTCCTCACCATGGGAGCGTTTGAGCATGAAGCCGGAATCACGGAGGAGGGGCAGGTAAATGGTTTTGGATGGGTCAAAGACTTCGATTAAGTCGCTCCCATGGTTCTGGATTACAAGACAGATGGTCGTTAGCCTAAGACTTACCGCTGCTGGCTCGGACAGCGTCGCAGTGGTGACTGAGCGTCGGGCTTACTGAAACCAACTCCTGTGCCAGCTACACGAACGGGCTGAGCGCCACCTGAGCCTATGGTGCCTTAGAAAAAACTGTGGAGACTAGTTAAGTGCTAGCCTTCTAGCCTGGATTATTCATGAACTCTTATGCTGAGACCCTAAACCTCTTGCCGTGCATGGCTTGCAGATTTTTCGCTCAATGACAGTGCGTTTCTATACACGTAGATTGGAGCATAGTCAGAGCAAGGGTTTGAGGCTTTGTCAAATTTTCGTGAATAATCAAGGCTAGGCGCGTGTAACTGGACCCGGTCATGCCAATTATTCAGAGCATTAGTATTGCTGAAAGCACCTGCTTGTGTGACATCCGAGATACTGATACGGGTTTCTAGAGTGATTTCGTTCATCGCGGTGTAGAAGCTCGAGTTTATGGTTGGCTTTCTCAAACGCAGACGCTGGTTAGCCACGCTGGCATTGCTCTCGTTGGTCGTTGCCGGTCTTTACGTTATTCCTGAGGGGATGCTGCTTGGCATAGCCCTAGTGCTGGCCGTCCCTTGTACGACCATTGCAGTTGAGTGTTCTGCCGCACTGGCAGCATCCAGAAGCGGTCATCCGCGCGAGGAAAATGCTCCGGACGAAGACGAAGACAAGTCAGACCTACGCTACACCGTCATCGTTCCGGCTCACAATGAAGCAACTATCATTGAGAGGACCTTAGCGGAGCTGCCAGTTGGGGCTACTCTGGTCATTGCCGATAATTGCACGGATAGCACTGCCGAGATTGCTCGCAATGCGGGTTTTCAGGTACTCGAACGACACAGCACCGACACCAGAGGTAAAGGCTTTGCCATTGAATATGGATTGCGTTATCTGGAGTCCGATCCGCCAGAGGCGATCGTTATTATTGATGCAGACTGCCGTGTAGCTCCGGGAGCGATCGCGCAAATTGCCCGCCGTGCTCTTGCAACCAAGCGACCCGTTCAATCTTTGTACTTACTCGACTCCCCAGCTTCCCCGTCTCCAACAGCTGCGGTGTCAGCGTTCGCTTTTCTAGTTAAAAACCGCATACGCCCTATGGGCTTGGCATTCCTGGGACTTCCCTGTTTGCTCCAAGGTTCGGGAATGGCCTTTCCCTGGGAATCGTTTGCTAAAGCGCGGCTTGTTGGCAATTGCATAGTTGAAGATATTCAATTTGGTATCGATCTGGCGATCGCTGGGACCAGTCCGCTATTTTGCTCCCAGGCCCGCGTCACCGGTCTGCTACCGAGCACCGGTGCAGCTGCTCAATCTCAGCGAACGCGTTGGGAGCACGGCCACATGCAGACCATCCTGACCCAGTCCCCGCGCCTGCTTCGGGCTGCCATAACCCAGCGGCGGTTGGATTTGCTCGCTTTAGCCCTGGAAGTCAGCGTGCCGCCGCTGTCGTTGCTGGGGTTGCTGTGGGCAGCAGGCTTAGGATTGGCGATCGCGGGCGGATTTTGGCTGAAATTCTGGCTCCCCGCAGTCCTGTTAGGGGCCCAAGGCGTGCTGATGGGCGTTGCGGTTTTAAGTACTTGGGCTCAGTTCGGTCGCGATCGCCTCCCTCTACGAACTTTATTGAGCCTACCGCTGTATCTGTTCTGGAAGGTGCCTTTGTATCTAAGCTTCGTCTTCACGCCCCAACAGCAATGGATCCGCACCCCGCGCGATCGCGAAGTGGAAAACCGATAAATACTAGTGCAGAAAGGCTCGGAGCGTTCAGGAGGCAGTCTGCGTGGCAATCGTCGGTTATTTGATCAATCAGTACCCCAAAATCAGCCACAGTTTTATTCGGCGCGAGATCCTAGCATTGGAAGCCCAGGGTCTAGTGGTGCTTCGATTTGCGATTCGCGCCTCTGCAGACGCACTCGTCGATCCGGCCGATCTTGATGAAGCTAGCAAAACTCGATACCTGCTTGCAGAGGCAGGTTTACTAGGTTTATTAGCGGCGTCGGTTCGGGAGTTGCTGGTCCGACCGCCACACTGGTTGGCAGCACTATACTTGGCGATCTCGCTCGGCATCAGATCGGAGCGTGGCTTGGTTTACCACCTGGCCTACTTTGCCGAAGCCTGCGTGTTGCGACGCTGGTTTGCGATAGCAGGAGTTGAGTGCGTCCACGCCCATTTCGGGACTAATTCGGCAACAGTGGCAATGCTCTGCCAGAGCCTGGGCGGTCCGACGTTTAGTTTCACCGTCCACGGACCGGAGGAGTTCGACAAGGTCGAGGGTATCGCTCTCCGGGAGAAACTAAAACGAGCAGCCTTTGTCGTGTCAATCAGTCACTTCGGCAAAAGCCAACTGCAGCGTTGGTGCGTGCCCGACTGCTGGTCGCGCATCCACGTCGTGCGCTGCGGCGTCGATCGCGCGTTTTTGGAAGCTCCAGAGCGTCCGATGCCAACAGCGTTCGAACTGGTCTGTGTCGGTCGGCTGAGCGAACAAAAAGGTCATTTCGCTCTCATTGAGGCTGTCGACAAAGTCGTCGCTCGAGGGTGGACGCCCCATATAATACTCGTTGGCGATGGAGAGCTGCGCCCGTCTGTCGAGGCAGAGATCGCGCGGCGGGGCCTGCAAGGTAATTTCGAAATGATTGGCTGGGCTAGCAATGCCGAGGTACGCGATCGGATTCTGGCAGCGCGGGCATTAGTTTTACCTAGCTTCGCTGAAGGGTTGCCGGTAGTGCTGATGGAAGCACTGGCGCTAGGGCGTCCGGCGATCGCAACCTACATTGCAGGCATACCCGAATTGGTGCAACCTAGCATTAACGGTTGGTTAGTTCCGGCCGGCGATACCGAAGCTTTAGCAGCAGCCATAGAAGAAGTGCTGGCAGCGACACCAAAGCACCTCACCACAATGGGACTCAACGGTGTGCAGCGAGTACGCCAGTACCACGATTGCCATTACGAAGCTGTCAAACTCGCCCGCTTATTTGCGACTTGTTGTCCCCAGCGCGAACGCTAGCTGGGCGGCTAACCAAGTCTTATTCGGGTCGTATCTAATCTTCAGAGTCCGAGGGGGCGACCTAATGCACTTGTTGCGGTCGGATGAGGTAACCGCAGCGATGCTCGCCGTTGTTGAGCCACTGGGTGCGCTCTACGGTACAGTCGGGCAAAATTGCCCCGAACATTTTCAGTTCGTGACCGCAGACCGTTGGATATGACTCCGCTACGTTGGCGATCGCGCAGTTGAACTCCACGAGCAAAAAACCTTGGCCGTCTTCAGCCGCATGCCACTCTGCCATGTAGCCTTCTTCTCGGCGCAGGCGCACTAAATGCTCGACGCGATCGCGAACGCTGCCCTCACCGATGCGCTGGCGATAGAGCGCGGCCTTGCGTTCCCACTGCCTCTGAAGCACGGCCCGCACGCTATCCTCGCCAGCGGTTTCGGCCAGCGCGTCCAAGAAATCCACGGCAAACTCCCCGTGACGGTCGGGTAGAAGCGCGCGACCCCGGCGGCCGATCTCATAGACATGCTGGGGCCGGCCGACGCCAGCCTGCTCGGAGCGATACTGGAGCGAGCCGTCAGTCGTCAGTTCTTTCAGATGGCGGCGAATCGCTTGCGGGCTCACGGACAAAGCCGCAGCCAGCTCGGCGGCGGTTGCTTGTCCGTGCTTGAGCACGTATTCCAGGATGCTTTGCTTCGTATTCGATTTCGTCGGGAGCGACGCAGCAGGTTCGGTTGTAGATTCTGCAGCAGTCTGCGCGGAGGTCTGCCCGAGGGTCGTCATGCTGGCTGCTCCAGTGCGCGAGCGCTTCGTTGGGGCCGACCGAGAATCACGGTCTGACCTATGATTGGGGAGGTTTGACAACATCTTTGTTGTTAATGTAGCCTAAAATAGGTTAAACAACAAACAGATTGTTTAACTTGCTACTACCAGATCGTGCGGGCTCCAGTTTCTGCCCCCACGCCGGGACCATTGCGCGCCCGGTTAAACTGCTGCCAATGCATCTGGGTCGCCGACTGCAGAAATATCCCGAGAATCCTAACCGCACGAGCAACGCCGATGACTGCAACTACTGCGAGAACTCTGGTCGATCGCCCCTACAAATACGGCTTCGTGACCGACATTGAATCGGACCGACTCCCTCCGGGTCTTGACGAGGAGGTCGTCCGCGCGATTTCGGCTAAGAAAGAGGAGCCGGACTTTCTACTAGAGTTTCGTCTGAAAGCGTTTCGGAAGTGGCAGAAGATGACGGAGCCCAAGTGGTTCCACGCGACCTACCCGCCCATCGACTACCAAGCAATTAGCTACTACTCCGCACCCAAGACGCAAGGCAAGACGTTAGCAAGCCTGGACGAAGTCGACCCGGCTCTGCTCGAAACCTTTGAAAAGCTCGGGATACCGCTGTCGGAACAGAAGCGGCTGAGTAACGTTGCCGTGGATGCTGTTTTCGACAGCGTTTCAATCGCCACAACGTTCAAGGAGAAGCTTGCGAAGGAAGGGGTCGTTTTTTGCTCGATCGCCGAAGCCGTCCGCGAGCATCCCGAACTCATCGAGCGTTACCTGGGTAGCGTCGTCCCCGCTGGCGACAACTACTTTGCTGCCCTAAATTCCGCCGTATTCAGCGATGGTTCGTTTGTTTACATTCCTAAAGGCGTTACCAGCCCGATGGAACTATCGACGTACTTCCGCATCAACAGCGGCGATACCGGTCAGTTCGAGCGCACGTTGATCGTTGCAGATGACGACAGCTACGTCAGCTACCTCGAAGGCTGTACTGCGCCGATGTACGACACCAATCAGCTTCACGCTGCAGTTGTCGAACTGGTCGCGCTCGATCGTGCTGAAATTAAGTACTCGACCGTTCAGAATTGGTATGCGGGCGATGCCGAGGGCAAAGGCGGGATCTATAACTTCGTGACCAAGCGCGGCAAGTGCCAAGGCGTACGGTCGAAGATTTCTTGGACGCAGGTCGAAACGGGGTCGGCCATTACGCTCAAATACCCGAGCTGCGTCCTCGTTGGCGACGATTCCGCCGGCGAATTTTATTCGATCGCCTTGACAAACAACCTACAGCAAGCCGACACCGGTACGAAGATGGTGCACGTCGGTAAGAACACCAAAAGCACCATCATTTCCAAGGGAATTTCTGCCGGGCACTCGACCAACAGCTATCGCGGCTTGGTGAAGATGGGACCCAAGGCCGTCGGGGCGCGCAACTACTCACAGTGTGATTCGATGCTGATCGGCGATAATGCCGAGGCCAATACGTTCCCTTACATCCAATCCGATACCGATCGCGCCAAAGTAGAGCACGAGGCAACGACGGCGAAAATTGGCGAGGACCAGCTTTTCTACTTCGCCCAGCGCGGCATTTCTGAGGAGGCTGCGGTGTCGATGCTCGTGAGCGGATTTTGTCGAGACGTGTTCAATCAGCTGCCGATGGAATTTGCGGCAGAAGCCGATAAGTTGCTGAGCCTCAAGCTTGAAAATTCGGTCGGCTGAGGAGATTTGCAGTCGCGCGGGGTTCGACTGCCACAGAAGCAGGGTTTGGGATCTGGCGATTGCTGGATCGATGCAGAAAATTAAGGGCGAGAGCGATGATTCGAGACGGAAGTGAGGTCATTCTATCGGTACGCGACCTCAGTGCGAGTATCGACGACAAGCAGATCCTCAAGAAGTTGGATCTAACCGTTAAAGCCGGAGAGATCCACGCCATCATGGGGCGTAACGGTTCGGGTAAGAGCACGTTTTCGAAAGTCCTGGCCGGGCATCCGAGTTACCAGGTAACGGGCGGCGAGATCGAGTTCTGTGGAGCAAGTGCGCTCGATTTAGAGCCAAACGAGCGTGCCCTGGCAGGCATCTTCTTGGCGTTTCAGTATCCAATTGAAGTTCCGGGTGTCAGCAACCTCGACTTTCTGAGAACTGCTTACAATGCCCTGCGCAAGCATCGCGGGCAGGACGAGCTCGATCCGTTTGACTTTGAAGACCTTGTCGAGGAAAAGCTTGAGGTCGTCCGTATGGACCCGAGCTTCCTAGAGCGCAGTCTCAACGAAGGTTTCTCGGGCGGTGAGAAGAAACGCAACGAAATCCTGCAGATGGCGCTGCTCGAACCCAAGCTTGCCATTCTCGACGAAACGGATTCGGGACTGGATATCGATGCATTGAAGATCGTTGCCAGTGGCGTCAACCAACTGGCGACGCCGGACAACGCAACCGTCCTGATCACGCACTATCAACGTTTGTTGAATTACATCGAACCCGACTACGTACACGTAATGTACGAGGGTCGCATCGTCAAGAGTGGTGGCAAAGAGCTGGCATTGGAACTCGAAGAACGCGGCTACGACTGGCTGGACGTTCAAGTCTCGGCGGAGGCGATCGCATGAGCGTGCGAACATCAAACGCGATCGCTTCCGAGAATCGTTCGGTGAGCGGAACCGCAATCGAGACGAGTGGCGACTTGACGCCGTTGCTGCAGCAGTGCCGGAGCGAACTAGTTGCTCCCACCGATGAAGTCGATACGTGGTTGCGTCAGTGGCGCGGCGAAGCCTGCGCACGCTTGACTGCCGCACGGATGCCGACGCGGCAGGACGAAGAGTGGCGGTTCACGGACCTGTCACCGTTGTTCGAGCTTGACGTCCAACAATCTGCAGAATTGGTTGATGTCGTTGCCAAAGATATCGAGGCGATGACTTTACCGGATACAGCCGGCAGCCGCTTGGTCTTTGTGAATGGATTCTTCGCGGCACACCTGTCCGACACGAGTGCGCTGCCGGACGGGGTCTTTGCGGGCAATCTCGCGCAGCTGGGCGCGGAAAAGGCCGCCCGCTTGCCGGACTATCTCGGCCGGCAGGAAGGTCGTCAAGAGGTTTTCACTGCTCTCAATGAAGCCGGGATTGCTGACCTAGCCGTTGTTTGGGTAGAGCCCAACGTCGTTGTCGAGCACCCGATTCAGCTATTGTTCTTGGCAGCTCCAGGCGAGCGATCGCTCTTGATTCAGCCGCGATCGCTTGTCGTTGCCGGTCGCAGTTCGAGCGTGCAGATTGTCGAGCAGTTTGCAACGCTCGCAGACAATGCCAACAGTTCCTATTGGACGAATAGCGTTTCTGAGTTTTGGCTGGACGCCAACGCGCAGATCGCACACACGCGCTGCCAGTTGGAATCTGCCTCGGCGGCAATTCACATCGGTCGCACGGCCGTCGGACAAGCGCGTGACAGTCGCTACACCTGCAACGCGCTCGATGTCGGCGCGCGTCTGTCCCGTCACAATCTCGATGTTTACGTGGAGGGCGAGCAGGCCGACACGCGGCTGAACGGGCTATCTCTGGCGGACGACAACCGCCTGACCGATACTCACAGTGCCATTTACCTGCGCGCGCCACACTGCACGAGCAATCAACTGCACAAATGCATCGCCGGCGATCGCGCCCATGCCGTTTTCAACGGCAAAGTATTCGTGCCGAAGATCGCGCAACTCACCGATGCCGCTCAGCTCAACCGCAATTTGATGCTGTCGCCGAAGGCGCGGATCGATACCAAACCGCAGCTGCAGATCGTGGCGGACAATGTGAAGTGCTCCCATGGCGCGACAGTCGGTCAACTCGAGCCGGACGAAATCTTCTATCTGCGCAGTCGCGGATTGGACGAAGCCGCTGCGCGAAATTTGTTGGTTGCAGCCTTTGCAGCCGAAGTTATCGACCGCATTCCGATCGCCCGACTGCGCGATCGCTTAGCTGCTCATGTTGCCAGCGCGTTCCTGACTTGACAGGCGCATCGCGGCTCCGGGCTGGAGACGCGATCGCCCTAGTCCGTGGGTGTGTGATACGCCAACCGTTCCCGACTGCTAGTGAAGCTTTGTCGCTATGACTCTCACTCAGAACAAGCCTCTTGCTGCTGAAGTCCGCGCCGATTTCCCGATTCTCAACCAGGAGATCCACGGCAACCCGCTGATTTATTTCGACAACGCGGCAACTTCTCAAAAGCCAGTCGCCGTGCTGAATGCTTTACGCGACTATTACGAAAACGACAACGCCAACGTGCATCGCGGCGCGCACGCATTAAGCGCGCGGGCAACTGAGAAGTACGAGGCCGCTCGCGATAAGGTTGCGGCTTTTGTCAATTCAGCATCGCGCAACGAGATTGTCTTCACGCGCAACGCGAGCGAAGCCATCAACCTCGTTGCCCATACCTGGGGGGCGAGCAATCTACAAGCCGGTGACGAGATCGTCCTGTCGGTAATGGAACACCACAGTAACCTCGTGCCCTGGCAGATGCTGGCAAAGCGGACGGGTGCCGTACTCAAGTACGTCGAATTGACGCCTGACGAAACGTTCGATTTCGATGGGTATCGCGCGCTTGTCTCAGATAAAACCAAGCTCGTCGCGATCGTCCACGTGTCAAATACGCTCGGCTGTATCAATCCGGCTGCGGAGATTATCGCGATCGCCCACCGTTATGGCGCGAAGGTTCTGCTCGATGCCTGCCAGAGCGTGCCGCACATGCCCATCGACGTCCGGGCACTCGACTGCGACTGGTTGGTGGCCAGCGGTCACAAAATGTGCGCGTCGACCGGAATCGGCTTCCTCTACGGCAAGCTCGCGTTACTAGAGTCGATGCCGCCGTTCCTCGGCGGGGGCGAAATGATCGGCGAGGTCTTTCTCGATCGCTTCACAACGGCCGAACTCCCCCACAAGTTCGAGGCCGGCACGCCGGCGATCGGTGAGGCGATCGCTTTGGGAGCGGCAGTTGATTATCTGAGCGATCTTGGCATGGATCGCATACATGCTTATGAGGAAGAACTAACCACACATTTGTTCGCCAAGCTGCGGACGCTGCCCGAAGTGCGGATTTACGGTCCCCAACCAGCCGCAAATGGCTGCGATCGCGCTGCCCTGGCTTCATTTAACGTAACCGGAGCGCATGCCAGCGACCTCGCAACGTTGCTCGATCGAGACGGGATCGCAATTCGCTCGGGGCACCACTGCACGCAGCCGCTGCACCGGATTCTGGGTGCGTCGGGCTCGGCCCGCGCGAGCTTGTATTTTTACAACACGCACGCAGAAATCGACACCTTTGCTGCTGCCTTGTGCGAAACGATCGATTTCTTCTCGAGCGCCCTAAATAACTGAGCCAATCGTCATAAATTGGTTTGGCGAGGCGGTTGGAGAAGATGGAACCCGAGGTCGAGGTGCGCTCAGCAGTTTCCAGGCGCTTGCAAACGTTCGCGCAAAGGACGTGGATGCATCAGGTTTGGCGACTGCACTCTGAGCCAACCCTGCCCGAGCGATCGCCATGACGGCTGGAACCCTTGGAAACGCAAAAATTTATTACTTACGAGGTTTTGCACGTCCTGAGACTTGCATGCTGGGTAGAAGGGGCAGACTTGCCCAGGACCCGAGTTAGTGTGAAGTCAAACGCTGAATCAAACACCGGCTCGAAGCTAGGCACACAGCTGCATTGTCATTTTCGGAGTTCGATTACCCTCTCTGCGTAAATTGAGATCGCCTCCAGTTGATGTCCTCACCCCGGATGCTGCATAGCTGCAGGATTCCCCAACAAAACGACGATCGTTAGTGAATTTTTATCAAGGACCATTATTTATAAAGTGAGGTATCGGTCCGGGGATTGTTAACGGCTGTAGAAGTCGGCATCCCCATTGATAGCAGCGAGGATAGATGGACCAGTTATTTTCTATCTGCTCGACTGCTAAGTGCTAAAACGCGATCGCGTAGGATTGGAGTGAGTCAATCTTCTTCTCACTACCACGAAATCTTTTCCAATTCTCCATGGCTTTTCTGCACGTGCCTTCTGGTTGGCAACTCCCCGAGCGAGCCGTAACCTCTGAAACCGTTTACTTCAACCGCCGCCGTTTCCTCAAGGGAGTTGTCGGCGCGAGCATTGGCGCAACCACCGTTTCCCTTGTCGGTTGCCAAAAGAACTCCAAAGCCCAATCGGCACTCCAGATGACCCTGGATTTGCCGGAGATCGAACCCCTAAGCACCAACCCCGCCTTTGCTCAAGTAGATCGCCCCGTAACAGATCGCCTGCTGGCCGGTCAGTATAACAACTTTTATGAATTTGGCGGCAACAAAAGTATTTGGCCCCAGGCACAAAACCTGCCGACCGATCCTTGGGCGGTAGAAGTGACTGGCTTGGTTCGGAAACCGCGCACGTTCGACCTCGACGACCTGAAACGCGAGTTTCCAGTCGAGGAGCGTATTTACCGTTTCCGCTGCGTCGAAGCGTGGTCGATGGTGTTGCCTTGGGTCGGCATCCCAATGCGAGCGCTCGTTGCTGCCGTCGAGCCGACTGCCAACGCAAAATACGTTCGCTTTACATCGTTGTACGACCCTGAAACTATGCCCGGACCGGGATTCCACCTGGGCTCTTTGCCTTGGCCTTACACAGAAGGGCTGACCCTCGACGAGATGAATTCAGAAGTAGCGTTCCTCGCGATCGGTATTTACGGTCGAGAGTTGCCCAAACAGCATGGAGCACCAGTACGCGCAGTGCTGCCCTGGAAGTACGGATTCAAAGGAGGGAAGTCAATCGTCAAGATCGAGTTTCTGGCCGAGCAACCGGCAACCTACTGGAATACGCTCGCTCCCAATGAGTATGGTTTCATCGCCAACGTCAACCCGACGAAGCCCCATCCGCGCTGGTCGCAAGCAACCGAAAAATTCATCAGTACCGGTCCCGACTTGTCCTGGGATATCGTGGAAACGCTGCCATTTAATGGCTACGGCGAATACGTCGCACACCTCTACCCATAACGCGATCGCGATCGACGCCACCAAGAGCCTCCGCTCGGTTTAGCGCTGCTGGGGCTCCCACAGTATGCTCATTTGCATAGGGCATTCGAGACTAGCTTTTGCTCGATCGAAGCGTAAGGTTGAATATCTAATGCCTTGTGGACGCCTGGAAAGCTCCAGGGTAGTTCGCGAGGGCAGTGTGACACAGTCTCATGCCGTGCCACACTCCGAAGTGAAGCGGTGTGAGTTCGACCGCATGCTGGCAGTCTCACGGGATTTGGGATAGTAGCCGCGAGTGAAGTAGAGCACGGCCCGGCGATTCCAAGCTGCAGCAAAGTCTGGGGTTTCGGCCGCGATCTCGCTCAATAGCGCTTCCGCTGCTTCCGGATCGCTCGCGTCGAGCGGAAATTGCGCCCGACGGAGCTGCTCGATGCCCCACACGCCTTTCTGTTGGAACCAAATTCGCCACAACTGAGCTGTGGCGGGCAGGCGGATCGATTCGTCAGAATCTCTGAGGTTTACCATGAGGCGGCCGACCAGACGATCTACTATCTCGGTAGGAGAAGTCTTCACCTTCCTTTGTGAAAGCCTTGCCTTGGTTCTGCCCGTCCTCGGCAACCAACGGTTTGGGAGTTCTTGGCGACGTTCTATGCTGTTAGGCCGTAACTGCCCTCACAACACCTGCCCCCACGACAGATCTTGCCCCCACAACTGATGTGGAGGCGAAGTCGGAGCACCAAAAAAGTTTATTGGGTGCCTTGCTCCGCGACAGCGATGATAGGCGTTATGATTCGCTGGAATCGCGATCTTTTTCGACGTCAGGTAACCAATCTGGGCGTTCTTGACCTTCCCAACCGGGCGGACGCTTCGAGTTGTACCAAGCCAGCGAGCCGATTGTGACAGCGGCAATGAAGCCGACGACATACACGGCTGTAAACCAGACCGGAAAGCTGCCGTCAGCAGCAGCCTCAGCTTGCATGAGATGCATAAATAATTGCGATACTGATGTCATTTTGTTCGTTATCCTCTAAGTGGCGACCGCATAGTACCAAAGCCAAGAGTTTCGAGCTTCCATCAAGGGATTGAGATTGCCGCGCGTAACATCGAACTCTGTCAGTCGATAGCACCGCGCGCACCCGGTCGTTGGTGAGTCCTGCAGTGAAGACGCGCTCCATCGTCAGTTGGGCGCCTAACGATAGCCGAGGTGACGCATGGCTGCCTCAGTCACCACGCGCCCGCGCGGCGTGCGACTGAGAAACCCGATTTGAAGCAGATAGGGTTCGTAAACGTCTTCGATGGTTTGAGCATCCTCGCCCGTGGCCGCAGCAATTGCGTCCAAGCCTACTGGTCCGCCGCCGAATTGCTGGATAGCAGTCTGCAGCACGGCGCGATCCGTCCAGTCCAAGCCCAGGGGATCTATTTCGAAGAGTTCCAGCGCGTCGGCCGCGATCGCGCGATCGACCGTACCCAATTCCTTGACTTGCGTAAAGTCGCGCACGCGCTTGAGCAAGCGATTGGCTACGCGCGGGGTGCCGCGCGCCCGGCGGGCGATTTCTAAAGCACCATCGTCGGTTACGGGCGTTTCGAGCAAGGCAGCCGTACGGTGCACGATCTGGCTCAACTCATCCGTATCGTAGTAACGCAAGCGCTGGATCATCCCAAACCGATCGCGCAGGGGGGAAGTGAGCGCTCCAACGCGAGTTGTTGCCCCAATGAGGGTAAATGGCGCCAGGGGAATGCTGCGCGTTCGGGCGCCTTGACCTTTGCCGATCGTGATGTCAATGCGGCGGTCTTCCATTGCCGGATACAACAACTCCTCGGTCATCCGATTGAGGCGGTGGATCTCGTCAATGAATAGGATGTCTCCGGGGTTGAGACTGACGAGCAAACCGGTAATGTCGCGCGGGCGCTCGAGCGCGGGTGCTGCTGTAATGCGACAGTTGACGCCCATCTCTGCGGCGAGGATCAGTGACATCGTCGTCTTGCCGAGTCCGGGCGGACCATACAGTAACAAGTGATCTAGAGCTTCGCTGCGTCCCTTTGCAGCGCGAATGGCAATATCGAGCACATCTTTGAGGTCTTTTTGACCGATGTAGTCGGACAAGCGGCGCGGACGAATCGATTCCTCCGCACCACTGGTCGTTTCGGCTGGCGTGGCTTCGGGCGCGATCGTCGCATCGCGGGGCACTCGCGATCGCGACGACATCTCGGGCACGGGGGACGCTGCCGGTGCGGCAGAATGAGGAATGCCGGGAAGGTCTGAGGAGCGTTTGATGGCCATCGGAATGCCAAACTCGGCGCGATATGCGTACGTAGGAACTACATTTTAAGGCCGTGACATGTTATCAAAACGAATTGTGCCGTGCTTGGATGTTAAAGCCGGGCGCGTGGTCAAAGGCGTAAATTTTGTTGAGCTGCGCGATGCAGGCGATCCGGTGGAACTGGCGCGCGCCTACGATGCTGCTGGTGCAGACGAACTCGTGTTTCTCGATATCACTGCAACCCATGAGGAGCGCGGCACGATTCTCGACGTCGTTTACCGTACGGCAGAACAGGTGTTTATACCACTCACGGTTGGTGGTGGTGTATCCAGCTTGGACCACATCAAAAACCTCCTGCGCGCCGGTGCCGATAAAGTTAGCATCAACTCCGCTGCCGTCCGCAACCCGGATTTTGTTGGCGCAGCTGCCGATCGCTTCGGCAACCAATGTATCGTCGTGGCGATCGACGCCCGCCGGCGCGAGGATCCCAACCGACCCGGTTGGGACGTCTACGTGCGCGGCGGCCGTGAGAACACGGGCATTGACGCGTTGGAATGGGCGCAAGCGGTCGAAGCTCGCGGTGCGGGCGAGTTGTTGGTCACCAGTATGGATGCCGACGGCACACAGGCCGGGTACGACCTAAAGCTGACGCGCGCGATCGCCGAACGCGTGCAGGTACCGGTCATTGCATCGGGCGGTGCGGGTACGGTCGAGCACATTCGCGCGGCTCTCGTGGAAGGGCAAGCAGAAGCCGCACTGCTGGCTTCGCTGCTCCATTACGGTCAGCTCACCGTGGCAGAAATCAAAACTTACCTGGGCGACCGCTGCGTTCCGATTCGTGCGACCTAGAACCCAGATGCGACAGCCGGCAAGCGCACTTTTAACAAGGCAATTAACCCCACTCAAGGCAGCCTTGTTGAATCTGAAGAAAACCTGCCGTTCTCTTCCAGGCATCAACCTCAGGTGTAATATATTGAAAGAAAGGATGTTATATTTCGTTACAAAATGCTGTCTTTTGTGCTCGTGCTCGATGTGGCGCTGGTTGCCTGGTCGCTCCACTTAATGGAGTCGGCGTTCGCGGAGCAGGAGTTTTCGCTGGTGCTGGCTGGAACCCTCGTGGCCCTGTCGGCTGTTGCGATCTTGGTGTCTTACTTGTTGATGGGACATTGCTTGGGGTATTTAGCTTGAGAAAACACCGCGCCAATATCGCTGGTTAGGGCACGTGCGGAAGGGGCCGGCCCTCTACACAGACATTCAGTACAGACACTCAGTCAGTTTGGATGACGCGATCGTCCGTGCCGATCGCGCGCATGAGCTTCTGCTTGACCTGGGTATCGAACACATCCCACTTGAGCTGGGCGTACTGCGGGCGATCGTTAAAGCCATAGAGAAAGCCGATCTGCACTTCGAAGCCACCGGCCATGTAACGACCGCCCCCGAAATAGCGACCTTGCGTATCTCGTCCTAAGGCTTCCTTGATAAACTCGTCCGGATCGAGCGTCATTTTATTCGTCCGTAAAGAGCCAATCAACACTTCAACTTCGGCATCTTCACTGTGGACGATGCCATACACCACAGCGGTGTGGACGTTTTCCTCAGTAACAAGAAAGTCCGCCACCTGAGGGATGGCGTCGCGGTCGTCGTAACGCAAGTAACCGACCCCAGCAATGCAAAAGCCATTGTGGATGTAGCGGTTGCGCAGCGATCGCTCGATCGCGTCCATAACGCGCTTCGAGCGCGCCGATTTCAGCACCGCGTTCAGTAATTGTGCATCGTAGAACCGGCTGAGATACGCTACTGCCAAGTAATCTTCCTCGCGTGCTTGCAGCAAGGAGTTACTGTCGGAACGGATGCCGTGCATCAATGCGGTTGCACATTTAACGTGTTTGGTATTACCGGTATCGAACTGCAGTAAGCCTGCTTGTAAGTACTGAGTTAACATCGTCGCCGTTGCCCGCGTTTGGGATCTCAGATCTGCGAACTCGGCAGCGAGATCCCCTTGGTGGCTGTGGTGGTCGATGACGGCAACTATCGGTAGGTTTGCTTTCACGACCAGCGGCATGAGCTGACTGGTCGTACCTTGGCTGTCGATCAACACGCAGCCCGCATAGGGGGATAGGTCGCGTTCGCCAAGGGTATTGGCACCCCAACGCTTGGCTGGCAAACCCGTCAGCTTTACGAGCGCAATGTTCTCTTGGTGCGAGAGAGTACCCGCATAAACAATCTCGCACTGAATCTCGTACTGCTGGGCGATGAGCTGAAACGCCCACGCACTTGATAGCGCGTCCGGGTCTGGGAAATCTTGTAGCGGCAGTAACAGGCGCTCGCCTCGATGGCGGCCGAGTAGCTCGTGTAGGTTGTTGACGAGCCGCGTCAGCGCTGCATTTTCCGGAACGACAAAGGTCAATGCTGCTGCGACTGCTGTTTCGGACTCCGGGAAGTTCCATGAGGAGCTAACTTCCGGATGCGCGACAGCCATCCCGTTTGCGCGAACCTTCTGGGTCACCGCTCGGTCTTCAGAATTGACACCGGATTTGTGCGTGTTTGCTGGCATCTTGGCGAGTGCAGATGGCAAAGGCCTCGCAGCAGCTTAAAAGAGTGCGAAGAGCCACCGACATATTACTTTTGTTTAACCAATCTAGCGCCTGGAGCCGGTTGATTTCTAGATCGGGCGGCGATCGACGCCGGTACCGACTATACTTGGGCGACTCAGAAGCGAGTGATGGTCGGTCCAGAACCACGAGTTTTGGGCTGACGAACGCCACCGAGCGCGGTCGAGGAAATTCACTGACGGGGTGAAGACGGTCTCCGCGATCGCCCCAAAATACAGGACACTTGCAGAGTTAATACCAAATCAAAGAATTTTCGCGACAGATAGAGCGTCGAGAATGAAGTCATAGCCCGAGAGCGCAGCCATAACCTCTGGGGTGAGTTCCTCGAGCAGCTGCACGAGCTTGCTCTCCAGCTGCTCCAAGTCCTCAAACACTTCCCAGTGCAAGTCTCGCTTCAGGTGCTGCCACACTCGCTCGGCGGGATTGAGTTCAGGACAGTACAGCGGCTGGAATAGCAGCATCACGTTTTCTGAGAACTCCAGATTCTTGGCAGTATGCAGGCGACCGATATCCACGCGATCTCTTTTGCTCGGTCGGGCCCGATTTCGGGAGGTTAAACGACATTCGAGGCGATTACCCGACAAAATTACGCTGCTCGCGACCGTAAATCTACGGAAATTGCCAACTCATTTCACGACTTGGTTCTTGGTTTTGGCGATGCCTTTGAGGCCGATTTTCTGAGCTGGCAGCCCGACATCAATTCCTTTGACTTCCTATCGTCTGGTAAGCATGCCGAATTCGAAAGTGGGCCGCGAAAAGCGTTCGAACAATACCAGAACGATAAGCATTCAACTGGTCGCTTGGTGCCGAAAAAGAAATGGACGCCCCTTTCGCTCAATAGACCCGGAGGACCATGAGCTACGGGGCGTCCTACACTCGGGTGACAGACAGAATCACTGAAAAACTTACCGGTCAAAAAGTTCCCCCATTGCCCGGTTATTCTCCAGAAGTTGATGCACCTACGTGGGCAAAGTGAGTGGTAGGTATTTTTTTACTTGCGCGCGGAAACAATTCAGGTGTGGCAATAGGAAGTACGGGCTTTGACTGGAAAAACATCATCCTCAACTTTATTTCCGTGCTAGAGATTGCTGGCTTGGTCACCGCGATCGCCGGTTTCGTAATAGGTCCCCGATTGGGCTGGCGCTGTTGGGGATGGGAGGTGGTGGGTTGCAGGTAGACCAAGGGCGTGGAGAACTCTTTAAAGCCGCCAAGAAAAAAGTTTTGAGCTATCTACCGCAGGTGGCGCAGCAGCAGTATGCTGTAGTCCGAATGCCGCCTGTGAGTGTTTCGACACTTACGAGCGAGTAGTGTCGGATCTCATAAAGTTCGAATATCCGCGCTCGTAAAGCGGGACTCGAAAATCTCATCACTCAGATAGAATCGCGCGAACTCGATCGCGTCACAGACATGGATCGCCTACATCAGCTAGAACGCAACGTAGACGAATGTGTCCACGAGAACGAAGCAGCAAACAGAGTTTCCTAGCAGCCGATCGATCGTGCAGATGTCATACGGATGTTGACAGTGGCGCGAGTGGCACGCCACAGCGGTCGAAGTGAACGAACCCCTTGCGAGTTTTGCCAGGATGACCGGGTTGTCCGCCCGGTCGGCGCGGTGGGGGGTCGGAGGTCGGCTTGGGTTTGACCGGGTTCTCTAAGCGCTTGATGAGGTCGCTGGAAGGGAGCTTCGAGGAGGTCTGGGAGTCAGAATCGAGCAGACGTTTGAGGCGTTCGACCGCGGCGACGAGCTGCTCGATAACTTGCTGCTGCTGACGAAGCAAGTCAATCAATGCCGACTTGGGCATCTGCTCGAGAGCATCGCGGTCTTGAGGGAACTCGGGCAATAGCGGTGTCATGTCCTCAAGCTACCTTCACAGGTGCACTTGTCAAGCCCCTCACCTGAATCCTTAACTTTGAAACAAAGGGCGTGGGAGTTTCTCCTGATTTAACCGCTCTAAACTTTCATAACGTCCGACCCCAAGCATGGTGCAGAATGTCACTTAAGTAGCTAGCGACAAACGATAGTTTAGGATCGCTGCCGAAGCGACAGAGTGGTGTTGATGCGGGTTGTAGTGCAGCGGGTAAGGGCGTCGCAGGTAACAATAGCCAAAGAAACGACCGGTGCGATCGCGCGGGGGCTGATGTTATTGGTTGGGATTGCACCAACGGATACGGATGCCGAGCTTGCATGGATGGCGCGTAAATGTTTGTACCTGCGGTTGTTTCCGGGAGAGGATGGCACGGCGTGGGCGCGGTCGGTTGCCGATATCAGCGGTGAGTTGCTGGTGGTCAGCCAGTTCACGCTGTACGGGGACTGCCGCAAGGGACGGCGACCATCGTTTATCGGCGCCTCAACACCAACCGTTGCCGAGGCACTGTACGATCGCTTCGCGGAGTTGTTGCGAGCAAGCGGGCTGCGCGTGGCGACGGGTAAGTTTGGTGCGGACATGCAGGTTCGCATCGACAATGACGGACCCGTAACGCTCTTATTAGAACGCGAGGCCGGCACATGAAAGATCAAGAACATCCGCGATCGCGCCAAGACCGTGATGTCGTCAATCGCTTATTGCGGGACGGTCCGACGGAGGCAAACTTAATCGACCTGGCGCGGTTGCGCATCCGATACAATGGATTTCCTGGCGCACGTGCTATCCAACGCGACCTCGATCTGCTGTTACAGCAGTGGCAACTGGACGAAGACAGTCTGTTTGCCCGCACGCGTGCCCTATACGTCAGCCGCAATCTGCAAGGGCATTCTTCCCTCACCGACGAGCAGGATTGGAGTTGAGAACTGGGGGATGCAGCAGTCATGCTATTCAGATCCCGCAGTTCAGTTTCGCACTCGAACCCGATAGCCCAACTCCAACGGCGCGTTCAACAGTTCCTGTGAATTCAAACTCCCAAGGTCTCGTTACGTATAGTGCGCTGCAAGCTCCAATCCAGAGTCGCGCTCCGGAGCAAAATTTCCCAAAACATGACTATGTGGTGCGTCTAAGCGTGGTGAGTGCAGTTGGGATTCCTACACCAAACACCACCGTAGTGTAATCGCCAGAACAACTGCGAAAACTGCAAGCGCGATTGGTGGGGGGCGAGCGAAAAATCACTCCGTTGCGTCGCCGGTTGGACGCGCGCGACCAGCCAATCTGATGCCCAAGCTACGTTCTAAGGACGCAAGTATTTGATCGCGTGTTGGATGCGATAGTACGCAGCGTCATTGCCCTCGGCGCGAAAGATTTCTCCCGCTTGCTGCAAGTCGTTAACCGCACCCGTGTAATCGTGCAGCTTGGCACGAGCAAAACCGCGATTGCCCAGCGCCTGAGCGAAGTCGGGTTTGCGGTCGATCGCGCGCGTGAAGTCGGCGATCGCGTCTTCGAACTTGCCGAGATTGAGGTACACAAGTCCTCGGTTGTAGTACACGTCCGAGAGGCTGGGGTCGACCGCGATCGCGCGGTCGTAATCGGAAATCGCACCGATGTAATCTTCGAAGCGTGCCCGCGCTAGCCCGCGATTGCCTAGTGCCTTTGCGAAGTTTGGATCGATGGAAATCGCTTCTGTAAACTCGTCAATTGCCTGTTCGTAGTCACCCGCGCGCACGCTATCTTCGCCTGCTTCGAACAGTGCCTCCGCCTTCTCACGTGCAGGCGAGCCTTCGGGAAGCGATTGTGCCAGTTGGGTTTTGATATTCCCTTTAATATTGTCTTTGGTATTGGCTTTGAAATTGTTTTTGCCGATAGATAGCTCCTCAGTAGCCGGATCGAGTGAGGTAGAACTACAGCTTGCGAGCGCAAGCGCGGCAACACCAAGGAACATCACTAAATAATGTCGGGCGAACATAAGCATTACTAACAGCAACAGTATCTCACAAGCTTATCAATACTCTTTTCCTAGGGTTTCCCGCCCAATCACCCCAGGAAATGTCATAAAGTCGCTTTCGCACCGTCAATGAAGTTCAATCCTAACCTTATTACACATTCCACGTCCCATCTCGTATTCGAACGATTGGCTTTCAGAGGATTAGAAGGTCTGAGCGTCAATCCAACTTCGAGCGCTGGCGCTTGCGTCTCAGGGAGGATACGGTCAAAACTCCAAGGGTCACTCCTGTCAGCGGAAGTGCGAACCCTAGCATTGCGGCGCTAAACATGGGCAATTGCTCGTGCTGCGTCGAGTCCAAGATTAAAAATGCTACGTACGCCAAATAGTAGAGGAGGAAGAGGCCGCCTTCCCAACGGCTGATCTGGTTGCCCGTGACGAAGATCGGCAAGCAGGCAACGGCGACGGCAATCATGATCGGAATGTCGAGGTTGAGGGCCGGATCCGATATCGCAACACCGTTCGGCGCAACGACGCTGGCAAGACCCAAGACAGCTAGGATGTTGAAGATATTGCTACCAACTACGTTACCCACAGCAATATCGCGTTCGCCGCGTAAGCTCGCAACCACCGAAGTCGCCCCTTCCGGTAGGGACGTTCCCAACGCCACAACGGTCAAACCAATAACCAATTCGCTGAGCCCGAACGAGCGCGCGATCGCCGTGGCACCGGTCACCAACCAGCGAGAGCCGAACAGCAGCAACGCCGCTCCGCCGAAAATCAAGCCCAGATCCTGGACCCACTCTCCAGTTGAGGCCGACTCTGGCAACGCAACTTCGGCAGAGTCGGGATCGTTAGGGTCGCTCCTACGGCGACTTTGGTGGAGAAGAAACCAGGTGTAAACGATTGCGCCCACGACAAACAAAATTCCGTCCGCGCGATCGATCGCGCCATCGAGTCCGAACATCAACATCAATACCGACACGCCGATCATGATCGGCACGTCCAGGCGTACCAACTGCTGCTGCACGATTAGCGGAGCGAGCGTTGCGGAAATTCCTAAAATCAGCAGGACATTGCAAATGTTACTCCCGACAATGTTGCCAACCGAGATCCCGGCCTGGGCTGTAAAATTCGCGCGCAGACTGACCGCCAGCTCAGGAGTACTCGTTCCATAGGCAACCACCGTCAGTCCGATCGCGAGCGGGGAAATTCCTGCCAAGGCTGCCAGCCTTGCCGCACCGCGCACCAGTAGCTCGGCACCCGCAATGAGCAGTACCAAGCCGATGGCGAACAAGGCAACGTCTGAAAAGGTCATGGCTGTTTGTCGAAGTTGTTGCACCAACGTCGATCGCAGGCGGGTCCGGTTGCGGCAGACAAGACTCTCGCCCCTGGTGCCGTCGCCCAAGCGCTTCATTATACTAGGCAACTGTCGCATACTCGCTTGTCACTGCCGTCCGTAGTAGGCAACCACATACTTGGAATCTCAGCTCAATTTTCGCAATAAGCGCGGCTCGACCGGGGCTTGTTGAGAGCAAAACTAAGTTCAAGCACTCCAGATCGCTGAAACCCCAACTCGGTCGTGGCACATAAATCAGGATGTGTTTGCCCTACCGTCCGTCGCCCCCTTGCGGATACTCGACCAAGAGCAACTGCCCCGACCGCCTCAAGGAATAACTGCAGGGGACGTTTGCCCTAAATGTATTGAAACGAGCAGCGCGCGCGAACCGCTCGACACGTGCGACGATATCGTTATCTCGGTTCTCAACAAGTTTCTAGCTAGCTCATGAAAGCGCTCATTCTGTCTGGCGGCAAAGGAACGCGTCTGCGTCCTCTGACCTACACGGGAGCCAAGCAGCTCGTGCCAGTCGCGAACAAACCGATCCTGTGGTACGGCATCGAGGCGCTCGTGGCAGCGGGGATTACCGATATTGGTATTGTCATCAGCCCCGAAAGTGGTGACGAAGTAAGGGCGAAGACCGGAGACGGCAAGCGCTTTGGCGCACAAATTACTTACATCCGTCAAGATAGCCCGGACGGACTCGCCCATGCCGTCAAGGTGGCGCAGCCGTTTTTGGGCGACTCGCCGTTCGTGATGTACCTCGGCGACAACCTGATTCAAGGCGACCTCGCTGCACTGCTGAACGACTTCAAAACCCGTACTCTAGCAGCGACCATTTTGCTATGTCCGGTCCCGAATCCGACTGCATTTGGCGTTGCCGAGGTAGGTGCGGACGGGCGCGTGCTGCGGTTGGTGGAAAAGCCGAAGGTGCCGCCCTCGAATCTGGCGTTAGTGGGTATCTATTTCTTTTCAGCAGTCATCCACGACGCGATCGCGGACATTTCGCCTTCAGCACGCGGCGAGCTAGAAATTACCGACGCCATTCAGTGGCTGATCGACCGCCAAGCCTGCGTGGAAGCCTGTCAGCTACGAGGCTGGTGGCTCGATACGGGCAAGAAAGACGATTTGCTGGAAGCCAATCGCGTCATCCTCGATACGCGCCTGCAAACCGCAATTCTCGGCGAGG
This sequence comes from Rubidibacter lacunae KORDI 51-2, assembly GCF_000473895.1. Lineage (NCBI taxonomy): Bacteria > Bacillati > Cyanobacteriota > Cyanophyceae > Chroococcales > Aphanothecaceae > Rubidibacter > Rubidibacter lacunae. The sequence goes on from NZ_ASSJ01000008.1 coordinate 28,330, forward strand.
TGGACGCGCAATCCAAGGCAACCGGTCGAGTTCGGCTCGGGGAGGGCTCGCGGCTCATTAACTGCACGGTTCGCGGTCCGGCCATCGTGGGCGCGAACTGCCATCTCGAAAATTGTTTCATCGGTCCCTACACCAGCATTGCCGACGACGTTCGGCTGGTGGATGCGGATATCGAGCACAGCGTCATTTTGGCGGGTGCGAGTGTTGAAGGCGTCTCCGGCCGCATTGTCGATAGCTTGATCGGCCAGCGCGCGTCTCTGACAACCGCCCCCCGTCGTCCGAAGGCGATGCGGCTCATGATCGGTGACGACTCGAAGATCGAGTTGATCTAGTCGATCTAAGGACTAGGGTTTTTCAGCTGCGACAACACGAAAAATCTTGCTGGCACCCAGCTGACGAGGTTTCGCCGCCAGCACGAACCCACAGTCCGACCGCCACCGAAACTGACGGAGGCAGATTCGGGCCGCTATCATCTAGCGCGAATCCAGATGGATCTACTGCCACCACCGACCGGACCACTTGCGATCGCTGCCGAGCCGCTTTTACCCGCTGCCGCTGCCCACTCGCCGTTGGTGCTATCGGTCGTTCTCCCCACCCACAATGAAGCGGATAATCTCCAAGCAGCCATCGACCAAATCACTCAAGTTCTCGAGGATATTCTGCCGGGAGCATACGAATTAATCGTCGTCGACGACGACAGCCCAGACGATACTTGGCAAGTGGCGCAGAAGCTGAGCGATCGCTACCCGCAACTGCGGGTCGTGCGCCGAACGGGCGAACGGGGGTTGTCGTCGGCCGTGGTCCGCGGCTGGCAAGTTGCGCGCGGCGACGTGTTGGGCGTCATCGATGCCGACCTGCAACACCCACCGGAGCTGATGGCGAAGCTATGGGCTGAAATCGCACGAGGCGTAGATCTAGCAGTTGCCAGCCGCCATATTGAAGGCGGTGGTGTTAGCGACTGGAGACTTCCGCGACGCTTCCTGTCGCGGGGAGCGCAAATATTGGGGTTGATCGTCCTGCCGGGGGTGCTCGGGTGCGTGTCAGATCCGATGAGCGGCTACTTCATGGTCCGCCGCAAGTGCCTGCTCGATCGCGAACTCAGTCCGATCGGCTACAAAATCCTGATTGAAGTGGTGGCGCGCGGTCGCGTGGCTTGGATCGGCGAGGTCGGTTACGTTTTCCAAGAACGCCAGGCTGGCGAGAGCAAGGTGTCGCACCGTCACTACATCGACTACATCCAGCATTTGGTGCGCCTGCGCTTCGCGCTCTGGCCGGTGCAGCGCTTTTTGCGCTTCGGCATCGTCGGCTTCAGTGGCGTCTTCGTCGATATGGGAGCGTTCTACGTGCTGCGCGATCTCCTCGGACTGGGATTAACTCGAGGCGCGATCGCCTCTGCCGAACTCGCCATCTTCAACAACTTCGTTTGGAACGATCTTTGGACTTTCGGCGATATTTCAGCACGGCAGCGCGGTTGGCGATCGCGGCTGAAACGCTTGGTGAAATTCAATCTCGTTTGCCTGGCCGGATTGATCTTGAACGTACTGTTGGTCAATCTGCAATTTAATGTGTTCGACGTTAACGAGTATTTGGCTAAGCTCGTGGCGATCGCGGCCGTGACGCTCTGGAATTTCTGGATCAACCTCAAGCTCAACTGGCGCGTCACCGAATCACCGTAATGCCGAGTTCAGGGATTCATTTTACAGAGCGTACCTCCGGATCGAAGCTGACGGTTGTGCGAGTCTTACGAGACATGTGGGGAATGGTGAATTCCCAAGCTTGCCAGAATACCATCCGAATCACTTCGTAAGAAGTTTTGTTGTGGATTAATAGGCAATCGGCTACGGTTAGCAATTACCAGGATTTACTTAGACTTGCGGGCAAGAGGCAGATCGTGCTCCGGGATTCAGGCTAACAGCGGTAGCAGCAGCGTGACGCAGTAGTAAACAATCGGTGCAGTGAAGACATAGCTGTCGGTGCGATCGAGGATGCCGCCGTGACCGGGGATTAGCTGCCCGGAATCCTTCACGCCCGCATCGCGCTTGATCGTGGATTCGGTTAGATCGCCGAGCAAACTCGTGATGCCGATCGTCGTGCCCAGCAGTAGACCGCTCAGCCACCACAGCGGCCAGTCCAGCGATCGCGCCCAGAACACCGCCATGGTCATACTCCCGAGAATCCCAAACACCGCCCCTTCAACCGTCTTCTTCGGACTGACAATTGAGAGCTTGGTGCGGCCGAACAGCTTCCCCATGGCGTAAGCTCCGATATCCGCCGCCCAAATGCAGCTGAACGCCAGTAACGTTACTGTCAAGCCAGCCGAAAACGTTCCCAAATCCGACCAATCTGCAGGCAGACCGCCGCTCAGTTCGCCCATCTCGCGCGCCATGTAACCGGCTCCATACCCGCCGTCAAGACCAACGCGCAAACGGACCCAGTAACACGGCAAATAGCCACCGTAGAACAGACCGAGCAGCGATGTGGAGATATCCGCAATCGTGGCGGGTTTGGGCTGGAACAGCAAGTAAAAACAAATTCCCGTCCCCGCTAGCGGAAACATCGCGTCCGCTAACGGAGGGAAAATTGTCGTTACCAGCAACATGCCAATTGACAGCGCTAAGGTCGTCTTTGCGGCCGGGTTAATGCCCTTGGCGCGGGCTAACCGAAAAAATTCGATTTCGCCCAACACCACGATCGCGCAAAACCCGAGGGTGAAGAACCACCCGCCGCCGACGATCATTCCTGTCGCCACCGCGATCGCGATCGCGCCGCTAATCAGTCGAGTCCAAGGCATGTAGTCCATTACTCCGACATACGAGCATCGCAATATCGCGGTGCTCGTACCCGGCAGAAAAAAAGGTTAAGAAAAGATTGTGGTCACGAACAGATCGTAACCTGCAGCAACCCGCAGCAACAACACTCGTCGATTCTGAAGACAGGTTCCGATTTTGAGTCGTGGGTGCTGATTTGCTACAACAACCCACTAATGGGCACTCGATTAATTTGCTTAAGACCGAAGGTCGGCAAGGCAGCTGGAGCATTTCAGCTGCCAATACGCTACTGTCTCGGGATGTATAGACGTGCACTAATCTAAGGAATTCCCCGAGCGTGTCAGCCTTAGCAACCGCTTGAAACGAGTTCGCTCTCGCTGTCGCAGGCGGGGAATGGAACGGGCCGGGCAACTAGAGTTTTTCGCCGCTGAGGATAAAGATCGGATCGACGGCAGCAAAGGTCTGGTATACGCCGCGTTTCTCCAGGCGGTTAAGTGCCGACTGCACGACTTCAATGTTGCGGGCCTGCAGTTCGGCGAGGGTTGCCGACAGGGCGTATAAGTTCTCTAGATTGCTGGCGGTGGCCACCACGCGCCCGCGATGGGGCAAGAACGACCAAGCTGCTTTGAGGATTTCTCGAACCTGACGGCCGCCCTCGATGCAGACGCGGTCGGGGCGATCGTCAATCGACTCCAAGCACTCGGGAGCGCTACCCTCCAGCACCTTAACGTTGACAACCCCAAAGCGATCGCAGTTGCGGCGGATCAGCGCGGCAACTTCTTCATCGCGCTCGACAGCGACGATCTTGCCTTCAGGACAGAGCAATCCCAGCTCGACGGAAATAGTGCCCGTTCCGGCTCCCACGTCCCAAAGTACTGACGACGCCTCCATCCGCAAATATGACAACATGAGCAGCCGCACTTCACGCTTGGTAAGTGGGATTCCGGGCAGGCGCTCGAATAAATCGTCGGGAATACCAGGTGTTGAGTAGGGCCAGAGCAACGCGGTCATAATTATGAGTGCGAGCGCGGGAAATACGAGAGCACGCAGGCTCGAATCGTAACAGGTTTTATTGGGCACGCGCCTCTCTCCGTCAGGGAAGATGACCTCACGCTAGAATTACGTCGATCGCGGGGCAGGAACATTCGCCAGCGGTTGGCGCGACTTGGACAGTGTAAGAGCGGTTGAAGCAGACCGCAACCGGTTGCGCGGAAGGCTGGGCGAATCGGACAGCTGGTTGGGAGGCTATCGTGAGCAAGCGGCGAAAAGGGCGGTTTTCGGCCGGAGTTATGGCAGGTATCGTGGTCGGGCTGCTGGGGGCGGGCGGCTTTGCCGGCTGGTGGGCTTGGCAGACGTTAGTCATGTCCAAGCCGCCTTGGACGCCCGGCTCTATCGAGCAACCGGACGCAGCTGTCCCTGTTTCAGGGGCATCCAGCGTATATTGGCTGCGACCGACGGACACGAGCTTTGAGTTGGTCGCGCGATCGCTCCCGCTACCGGCAGTCGATACAGCACCGCAAGAGCAGCTGAAAACAGCATTTAGCGAGCTCTTGGACGGGCCGGGCAGCTCGGATTATGCCTCAACAATTCCTGAAGGAACGAAGCTTCGCGACTTGAGCGTGCGTGCAGATGGGATCTACATCGACCTCACCGAAGAATTCCAGTTTGGCGGCGGGAGCGCATCGATGCAAGGTCGCTTAGCACAGGTTCTCTACACGGCTACGAGCCTCGATCCAAATGCTAAAGTTTACTTGCGCATTGAGGGAGAGCCAGTTGAATATCTTGGGGGTGAAGGTATTGCCGTCGAACAACCGCTAACGCGTAAGGTATTTGCCAGAAACCACCCACTGTAGTGGTTGCAGTCCGCCCCTTATTCCCAGCAGCTTGCACTGCAGGGATTGCCTTTGCGCCCAGCGCGCGCGAACCGCTAACGACAGCAGCATATCAAAGCGCATTCCCCGAGGCGGGGTTTTATGAGAACTTTGTCGTGAGCGTAGCCATACGCCGAAAACGCTACGGCAGCTGCAACCACACCACTTGTTTCAGCAATAATAATTCCTTAAAGACTTGATACGGATGGCTGGTCGATGAGCCATCCCATCTTTTCAGCGAGGCGATGAGGTCCCGCCCCGCCTGCTGCAGTTGCTTCTTGACCTTCTCTCGTAGTTCCCCAAGTCTCCGCAGGTCTGGCACTTCAGTCCGCTCTTTCCCATTCTCAGCACCGTTTGATCGGTTCACCTGGGGACTTTAAACCGGCTGGAACAGCAATATTACGTTCACAAGCTCCTGCAGCGCTCCCGCTCGGTGCGCTCCCGCTCCATCGACCTGCATCACGTGCAGGTTTCGCTGATACGCCGCTGCAAACTGCTCCAGGTACTTCTCGAAACATCGGCTGGAGATGGCTGAACTCCCAGAAGCAGCGTTCCTCCGTCATCGGCTCCACCGCTCCGTAAAGCAAAAATGCCTGGAAGCTCCACTGCACCTGCTCCAGGGCTTCACCCCTCGAGCGGCGAGTACCCGCCCGGTCTCAGTGTGTAATCCAAAGCGGCTCTCGTCCTGGCACCAGTAACGCACCCACTCGTAGTCCACCACCGCTTCGACCCGGCTCTTCAGTTCCTGGGCAATACGCTCGGGCAGTTTTTAACTCTGCCACGGCATCGGCGTCTTATTTGACGTCGACGGGACGAGACGACTTCAGCTTCGCTCCCAGGCGGTAGCGCACGGTGTCGTGGACGGTAGAGTAGGGCAGCTTTAGGTCCCAGACGTCTGCGAGCCAGGTCTGAACTTCCACATAACTGGAGAAGCCGCGCTCGTTCTGGAGCTCTTGCTGCAATTGGGCGAGGGCATCGCCTGAGATCGCTGGCGGGCGACCGGAGCGCGGCTTGGGCTCGGTGAGGGCGCTCAAGCCGCCGCCACGATAGTCCCTGAGCCAGCGCGAGACGGTGACGCGGGTGCGTCCGAGGAGGCTGGCAACCTGGGTTGCTTGGGAAGCATGCCCGGACTTGAGCCAGTAGAGAGCCTGCAGCTTTTCCTTGACTCGGGCATTGGAGGTGGAGAGGAGGAGGGAGCGCAGTTCTTCAGCGGACTCAGCGATATCGATGTGGAGCTTTCCAGGCATGATGAATCATCTCGCGAACCTGACACCTACTACTCGTATCACATTTTCCTGGATTTCGCATGAGCATCTCCAACTACAGATACTTGCAAAATGGGAATGTATATGAATTCGGCTCGGGAGGAGCGGAGTCAATGATGAAGCAAATTGACCAGCGGCTGAAAATTTCAGGGGCTAAAGATGGGAGGCAGACAATCCAACCCAAGGGCTGGCAAATTGATGCACCTCCCTCATCAAATAGCTCTGAATTCTCTCGATATAAGGTGAAACTCATCCCTTTTGGCAAGCCTACAAAAATGTTATTCCCAATCAATGACATTGCTCAATTTGGAAAGAAATTTGGCAAAACAATCATGTCGAACGTCTCAAAAAATGCCGAGCGACAGCGGGTTTCAAGGCTAGTCAGAAAGAGCCTATCTTTTTTTAGGAATTCGAAAAACATATTGTTGCCAATAGGTACTTCTTACGTGGTTAAAATGTAGGGATTTAAAGACTTTGAATCGCCACCACTACTTATGAAATAATAGGTCAACTGAAGATGTGAGGGCAGAGCTGCGAGTCTTATTCAAACGAATCCCGAACGCGTCAAGCGAGTGCTCGGAACGGGCGGCGATCGCGAGGTAGGTTTCGCGATCGCCCAAAGCCTGTCGGAAAAATGCTACTAGACGATCGTGGTGGTGCGATCGTTTGAGGGAACCCGATATACCAAATCCTCCAGAACACTATCCGAGTCAAATAACAGCAAATCCTGCAGCATCTTCATCTGAAGATTTAGGTATGGAAAATATCTAGGGCTTGCTGAAAAAGGCTGGAATTGTTTCATCGAAAAGGTTCCAGCGTTTTTTGCATCAGAGAAGTGCAAGGTTATGGTTGCTAGTACCTCAAAACCCTTGCACTTGAGCCGAGATCTAGGGGCGAAAATCTGGGTCTAGATGGCGAAAGCCTGATTTCATGAGCTCTCTGTCCCCTAAATTCACTTTGTGAACTTTTTCAGCAAGCCCTATTTACGCGGAGCTAATATCAAGCCACCGATCGCTTGGGTGGAAATGGCATTCCGTTCGAACTCAACGTCGGCAACGATCGCTCCATCGATCGATCGCCACCTTGACCCAACGCATAGTCTGTTTGGACGTGCCAATCGACAACTCCGGGGTCAATCCGGATAATGACGGCGTCGTCACGATTCTTACACCCCGCGCGAGTCGCTGCAATCGGAGACGAATACCAATATCTTTTGGACGATCCGCAGCTTCGGGCAGAATTTCGCCTGTTGGAGCAGTCTGACGATACTGAATTCGTCAAGTTGTCGAGCGGTGCGGGCATCTTCGCAAGCCTGATGCAGGCAATGTCGAGCTACCGTTTCTCAAAATAGGCCATGAACGGCGCGAAGATTATGCTGGCGCAAGCTTTGCAAGCCCAGGCATGTCGTGAATGCTAAGCGTCCGGTCTGGGTCAGGACCAATATGGGCATGGTCAACGGCACGTGCTCGCCCGCGGAAGGAACCGGCAAGGCAATTTGGCTGGCAACTGAAGCGCCTAGCCCCACCATTTCGTTCTGGCGCGATCGGGCAGAGTGTTTTGAATGTTTGCGGCGAGCAATCGCATTGACTTGGCAGAGGCGAGCATGATTAGTACAATAGTTCGCTATACTTCATTCGCCAGCGAGAACGCCGTCATGAGCGCAACGACTCCAAGCCGCACTAGTGGCCTCAGTCGAACCAATACGCCTGCCGCCGCGATCGAGAAAGCCATCCTCAAAGGTGACTTGCGCGCGCTCACCGAAATCGAGCGTTTGCAATACAACGTTGCAATTTGTCGCGCTCTCGGTCTCGACCCTGTCACGCGCCCCTTCGACTACATCCTGCAAGACGGGAAAATGAGTCTGTATCTCAATGCCAACGGTACGGCGCAGTTGCGCGCCCTGCAAGGTATTAGCACGTGCATCGTCGGGAGACACCAGGATGTCGAAATGTGCTACGTCACATGCGTTGCCACCGATCGCGCCGGTCGCAGCGAAGAAGCAACCGCCGTCGTGCCCTTGGTTGGGCGGGATGGCAAACCCCTGACCGGTCAAGCCAAGGCTAATGCCATGATGAAAGCCGAAACCAAGAGCAAGCGCCGCGCCACGCTCGCGCTAGCCGGAATTCCCAACCTCGCTGGTGCCAACTGCCATTCCGAGCGCTGGCAGTCCACCGCGATCGACCCGCCTCTCGACCTGTTGCCTGACGCCACCTAGGCACTGCGATTGGTTCACATCCTGCACGACGTTGCCCCCGCGACCGAGCAATCCTCGTGCCGAGAGGTTTGTCCTATATCGTTGGGCGAGTAAGATCGACAGGTCTTCGGGGCACTCGAAAGCCTTATTGCCCTGTTTTGGGATCTCTACAGCCTCAGCTGGCTGGAGATCGTTATAAGGCTTGAAACCTTTGCTGTGCGATTGTTGCAAACTTAGCGGGTAAAGTCAGAAGTCGAGACAGTCTCGGACGCAGCTACCTCAGTTTCCCTTGCGAGAGCTGGCGGTGAGGCTGCACTGGCGACTTCGTTCAAAGGTAGGAAGATCGTCAAGACCTCACCGGCGTCTGGATGGTGGCGAACTGTTAGCTTGCCCCCGATTATCTGGAACAAGTGCTTGGTTGCATCCAAGTTGAGGCTCAACCCGCCCGTCTCCGGACGCAGCAGCAGCACGCGTCCCAAAAGTTTAGGTGACGGCTGAGCCTCGCCTGTGCGCGCGAGCATGCAGCCTCCTTTGGCGCGGACCTGGAGCTTGAGGCGATCGCCGGCAGTTGTCACGCGCACCTGGACCTGCGCGCCAATTGGAATACCCGAGGTGAAGCAGTCCATCAACCCGGTCAGAATGCGATCGAGCAAAGCCGGGTCGCTGACGACTGCCGGGAGCGTCTCAGGCAACGCTACGCTAAGCGCGACGTTGCGCCGCCGTGCTTGCTGCTGCCAGTGGGGAATGCTCTGCTGTAAGACACGCTCCAAGGCAACAGGTGCCAAGCGGACCTTCGCCGGCCGCGACCGATCGCGGTGCGACTTGCTGTCTAGCTCCATTACCTGGAAAATCAACTCCATGCGCTCGATCTGCGCGGTACATTCGCGGTCGATCGCCTGCAGTCGCTTGGCTATGCCTGCGTCGAGTTCCGCTCGCTTGAGTGCGGAGCGCGCCAAGATCCGAATGGTTGCCAGCGGCGTTCGCACTTCGTGAGTGAATGCTTGGAGCAGTTCCAGCTCGCGCGATGTTGCGGGCATTGTCGGTCGCTCAGGTACCGCATCATCAGAGGGCAGTGCTTGCAAAATCCGGCGTGCGAACTGCGTCACGAGGCGGTAATCCGGTTGCGGTTGCGGCTGTGCCGCCCAAGCTGCTGACAGTGCGGCCGCTCGTTCCGGACAAGCAGCCGCGACGCGCGGCTGCAAGTTGGCCCATGCGACCCGTGCAGCTTCCGGTGCAAACGAAAATTGAAACGCGATCGCGCCCGTTGCCGTCAGTCCCAGAGCGAGGGTCAGACAGAAGCGATCGCAGATAACGAGCCCGAAGCACTCGGCTCCCAGCGGATCGCCCGGTGCTAGTGGTAGCGCGATCGCCCGGTGCCCGGCTGGAACAGTTGTGGCTCCCGGCAGCTGTCGGCGCTGCATGTCGGCTGGTACGAAAGCCGCCGCGTGCCAGGTCGGTCCGAGCACTTCTGTAGCTAGTAACGGAGACGGCCCCGACAACACGACTCCCGATGTTGCCGACTCTGCGATCAGCTGCCCGAGAGCAACCACGGCTGCCGTCCATTCGCGGTACGCGCGGCGAGCTGCTGCCAGCTCGGATGCATCTGCTGGCATACCTGCAACTGCATCGCTATCTGTCTGCGCGATCGCTTCAATGACGGTTGGTAGCCACCCCGCTTGCACCGTTTTCTCTCCCCTGACCGTTGCAAATTGACGAAATTCTTTGAATTAAATAGATACTAACGACCCATCGGTAGATTCCCAAGGTGCAGAACCGAACCCGTGTGGTCGAGATCGCCTCCGACTCCCAGTTGTGACGCCGAGCCTTACGCAACCGCAGACAAGGAACATCCCAGCGCGCTGGTAAAATCACCCTGGACGTACCATTTGGCAAGCACCAACTCAATTGGCGCAACTGGGGCGAGTATCAGGTGCGTTACCAAACATAGGTAGCGCCTGCCCGAGTGGTAGAAACCCCCTTGATGAAGGGAACCCGCACCTGCCCAGCGATTACAGCCTCACGGGGGGGCATATTTAGGAACGTCTAAGTCTCGACAGTCGATCGGTCCTTATTAAAAGCAAGTAGATGTACTTGAACCAAAACTCATACTTGAACCAAATTTCCCCGTGGTGTGGAATCACCAGATGCATATGGCAAACCTAAGGCAATTGGCCGTGCCTGCTGCCGACCGTCTCATCGTGCCCCTTGACGTTCCGACCCTCGACGCGGCGATGGGCTGGGTCGAGCGCTTGCCGGATGTAACGTTTTGGAAGGTAGGGCTGGAGCTGTTTGTCGGTGCGGGTCCGCGCGTGCTAACTGAGTTGCGACAGCGACAAAAGCAGATTTTCCTCGACCTCAAACTGCACGATATTCCTAATACGGTGGCAGGGGCCTGTCGCGCAGTCGACGCGGTCGAGCTCATGACCGTGCATGCGGCAGGCGGCATGCAGATGTTGCAGGCAGCAGTGGCAGCTTTCGGGGATCGCGGCGATCGCCCGCGGCTGCTGGCAGTATCCGTGCTGACGAGTCTGGACGCGCGCGCACTAGCCTTTGAATTGCGGGTGCCGCTGGAGCTACCAGACTACGCACTGCAGATGGCTTTGCTGGCGAGAGATGCAGGCATTGACGGTGCCGTATGTTCGCCGCGCGAAGTCGCACAGTTGCGCGAGGTTTGCGGGAAGGATTTTTTACTCGTTTGTCCGGGCGTTCGGCCGCGCGGCAGTAACATCGGCGACCAACGACGCGTAATGACTCCTGCCGAGGCGATTCGCGCAGGGGCAGACTATCTGGTGATCGGGCGGCCGATCGTGGCTGCGCCCGATCCGGTAGCGGCGTGGCAGCAAGTTTGTGCGGAGGTGGACGCCGCACTATGAGTTGCTCCCCCCACTGGGTGTTCGTTCGGTCTTTGCTGGGGCCGGTAACGCAGTTATTTTGCTGGCGGTCGTTTGGGCTGGTGTGGAGTGGAGCGATCGCGTTCTGGCTAATTTTAAATGTGCCTGCCCGCAGCCAGGAGACAGTTTCGTCGATCGCGCCGCCGATTGCTTGTCCTCATGCAATCGAACCGCTAATGGTGCTGCTATTGCGCGACTACCCCAACTATGCCAATCGCGCGATCGCGCGATCGCGCTTGGCGAATGACGAGTTCGACTTCCACGTGGTTGCGGCCGGCCGTCTGGAATTCGAGCCGCTGCCCTTGAGTGCGGACGGGGGGGAAACTGATATCTTCGGGCGCGATCGTGGTGTGGTGCAGGTGTTCTTTACGACGTTGGAGCGCAGCTACCAGAATTATGCTGTTGTATCTACTCAGCAGTATCACTGGTTGTTGTTGACACCGAGCGGGGGCGGCTGGCGCTTGGTAATGGCATTCACGCGTTTGGGGGGAAAGACGGCCGATGGGGCGAGCTTGCCCCAACCGCCATTGAATACTACCGACAGAATTGTCGGGCAGGTGGTGAAAACTTGGTTGCACGACTGCCGTAACGGCAGGATCCGCGCTGATTTGTCGGAGGCGGCGCGCGCGACCATTCGTCAGGAGGCTCCGTTCTGATGCGCGAACTGTATTCGCGCGTGTTGTTTCCGCGCTTGCTCGATTGGGTCATGTCGGCCGAGGCGATGGCGGTCCGCCGCCGTCAGTTGCTAGCTGCCGTGGAGGGCAACGTTCTGGAGATCGGCTGCGGGACGGGACTGAACTTTGCGTTCTACCCGCCCAGCGTCCGCACGCTCGTGGCCACCGACCCGAATCCGGGCATGATGGCACGGGCGCGGGAGCGCGCCGCGGCGGCACCGATCGCAATCGCCTTGGAAACTGCCGATGCCCAGGAGCTCCCTTTTGCGGATGGGACGTATGACTGCGCGGTTAGCACTTGGACTCTGTGTAGTATTCCATCCGTGGAACGCTCGCTGCAGGAAATTCGCAGAGTGCTCAAACCAAGCGGACGGTTGTTTTTTGTGGAACACGGTCTGTGTCCCGAGCCGAACCTCAGCGTTTGGCAGCGGCGGCTGACGCCAATTCAGAAGCGCATTGCTGATGGCTGCCACCTCGATCGTGCGATCGACCGCCTCATTGCAGCAGAGTTTGCCATGGAGCAGTTGGAGAATTCTTACCTCGAGGATACTGCGAAGTTCGCCGGCTACCTCTATCAGGGAGTCGCGATCGCGCCCGCTACCTAGTAAGTGGCTCAGTTCGCTGAGGGCGATCGCCACGAGCAGCAGTTCGAGTGAAAATTCGAGCGAAAATCAACGTAGTTCGCTCTCGCTCTCCATGCCCGACCCCATTCTAGACTTCAACACTGGTTGGGAAGAGGCGATCGACTCCTTCCTGTCCAACCTGCTTGCCTTTGCCTTTCTCGAGTGCGATGGGCGATTGACTTGAACCCACACCACCAATCCCTCAACAACGAACTCCAGCAACTGGAACGCGACACGTCGACAAACTGTTTCAGTTGTATGTGCTCGGTTGGGCGATCGCCCAGATACACCTCCACGGTAACCCTGAAGTGTGATCTCGTGCTGGGTTAGGAGCAGAGCAAAGTAAGTGTTCTGCGTCACCCTCACCCTCACTTTGCAGGATTGCCACTAGATGATTCTGCTTACCTATCTTCGTCAAAACAAATCCGACATCAGCGGTGGAATTGCAATACAGTCGAGCGTGGTGCGTTGACTTTCCTGCAGGGAATTGGCGTCGATCGCGATTGTCTCAAAGCGCACGGCGTGGGTGCCGATGGGTACCGTCAGGTAAGTTGTTGCTACCAGGCGATCCCCGTCGGGCGCGAAATCGACAAGAGCGCGCGGACCGTCAAGGATCTTCCGCGTGTGGCGGTCTTTCATCCACAGCTTGACGTAGATGCCAGCGGCAGCGGTGGGTAAGGCTACGCGCAAGGTCAGAGCTCGACCGCAGGGCAGTTCCAAAGAATCGAGCTCGATTGCCGGAAGCGGAACGGGTTCGGCCGGCTCTTGCGGCGGCGTTGTACTCGTCGCGACGAACTCCGCTGGTAAATGGCGCGCTGGAGATTCTGCCTGGGCGTCGACCCAATTCACTTGCAGGTCGGGCTGCTCTTCCCAAAACGGTCCCGGAGCGCGATCGCCTGCCGGTACTGCAATGGCCGGTCCGCAATCGTTATCGTGGCTGCCGTTGCCATCCCAGCCGTTCCCGGAGCCGTTACTGCTGATGTGAGGATTGTTGCCATGAGGATTGTTGACATGGCCGTGCCCGTTGCGGCGATCGTCGGGTCGATCGGAGTTGCCATGAGTAGCATGGCGATCGCCCGGTAGCGCAGGCAGTTGCGGGGTGTGGGTGACGTAGCGCCCCGCGCCAGGACTCAAGCGCGGAGGCATAACCGACGAGGTAAAGGAAGGCAAGGGTGACGCGATCGCTTCGGCCAAGCGCGCAGCAAAAGTACTGGGATTTGCAGCGGCATCGGGTGATGCCAGAACGGCATCGACTAACGCCTCAAAATCGACGCTGACCGTGAAGGCTTGGCGAGCCAGCGTCGCCGCCGATAAAGACTCGGTTGCAGGCGGGCGGCGTTCGGACTGTTCCAGACGCTGCTCTAGAAACACCTCGCCCAACAGCAAGTGAGTGGTGCAGTCGGGCGGAATGGGTAGCGTCTGTCCGAACTCTGCCGGGAGCAATCGCGAGTGCAGGTCGAGCGCGATCGTGTAAACGGTCTGGGCGGTCTGCGAATCCCACAAGCGCACGCGAAGGTATAAATCCGGCAACATGGCTTGCAGGCGATCGGCAGCCAGTGGGTCTGTCGCTTCGATGCGACCGCACAAAAGCAGTGGTTGTCCGTGCCTACCGGTAAAGGTCTCGGCAGCCAGAACGATCCGCCAGTCCGGACTGCTGGGTGCATACAGCTCCGGTTTGAAGTTCGGGTCGTCGGGCATGCCGTCCTGGGTCTCGTCAGCAACCAGCGGCTCGATCGCGTCATCGAGCAGAGCGTCAATGGTGGTGTGTAGGTGCGATCGCAGATCGCTGATATCTTGCGGAGCAAAGTCTTCCAGCACCGACCGATCCGGTTCCGACGGCGGCGCAGAATGAGGATCGGAATCGGGAACGTCCGGCGCGAGCAATAGGTCCCCGACTGGGGCAACGCGCTTTGCTTCAGCAAGCTCGGGTACGGTTTCGATGAAGAAGGCCTCGTCAGCGTCGTCGGCAACACACTCGAAAACCTCAGACGGGTCAGCGGAGCTGCCGGACGGAGCCGCTGCGGTGCGATCCCCGAACTCGCCGGGGGCTTCGCGAGTAAGCATGTGGTCGGCCTCATCGCCAGGATCGCCAGCAGAGCGACCAACCAGGTCGGGAAGCGTTGTCGGAACGCTACCGAAGCTGGGTGGAGGCGGGGCAGACCCGCGTTCTGGTTCGACACTCCAAGCGAGCGATCGCGTCCAACCTTCTCCCAGCAGCTCGGCCAGAACGTCGCCCCGACAGACCAATTCCCATTCACCGGGCAACAAGTCTGTATCCGGCATCAGCAGAGCCAACCCGTCCGCACTGGAGCGACAGCGTTGGGACTCGAATAGATAACCGGCTCCGCTGCCGCTGGACTCAGCCGCCGAGCAAAACGTCATCCGCACGTCCACGTCCTGATTCGGTCGCGTGCGAGCGGCGATCGCGTATGTGCCGGAAGACAGGATCCTGTCGAGCGGGAACGGTCGCCAGTTGGGGTCGCCGGCGCTGCGGATGAGGACTTCCCAAGGTATGGCTGTCATGTCGCATGCGGGGGTGGAGGATGCCGATCCCGTCAGAGATACGGCAGGGGTCGAGTCGGGTAAGTTGCTGCTGAACGCGCTCGCAACGTACCCAATTAAACCCCAAAGAAAGAAATAGTCTATTGGTGGCGCAGACTATTCAGGCGCGCATGCAGTTCCGCAGTTGTTGCGAGAAGTTGCGCCTGGGGGAGGGTGGTTTGTTCCTGGACGGGCAACCACTTGAGCTTGAGGGTATCGGTGGCAGCTTCTTCCTCTCCGAGCACCAAACAACCGATCGCTCCGCTACGATCCGCGCGCTTGAACTGCTTGGCAAAGCCACTGCCGCTAAGGTCGAGTTCCACGGCAAAGCCCGCATGACGGAGCTTCTGCGCTAGCACTAACGCTTGAGCTTCAGCGCGGTCGCCGCGCGAGACCACGTAGAGATCGGGGGCGATCGCGGGTGGGGGAGTTAGCTCTTGTAAGAGCAAAACCAAACGCTCGATCCCGATTGCCCACCCAACGGCTGGGGTAACAGGTCCGCCCAGTTGTTCGATCAGTCCGTTGTAGCGACCGCCGCCGCACACGGTTGCCTGCGCGCCGAGGTCGTCGGATTGGATTTCGAAAGCGGTGTGGGTGTAATAGTCCAATCCGCGGACCAAGCAGGGGTCGAGCGCGAAGTCGATGCCGAGGTCGCTCAATTGCTGTTGCACGGCCGTAAAGTGCGCCTGGGACTCCGAACCAAGCGCGTCGAGAATGCTGGGCGCATCGGCCACGATCGCGCGCGTGCGCTCGTCCTTGCTGTCGAGAATCCGCAGCGGGTTGCGCTCTAGGCGACCTTGCGAGTCGGCGTCGAGGTCGGCTTTGTAAGGCGTCAGGTACTCGATCAAGGCTCTGCGGTAGCGCTGCCGGTCTGCAGCATCGCCGACGGAGTTGAGCTGCAGGCGCAGGCGCTGCAAACCGAGGGCTCGGAGGATATCGGTGGCGATCGCGATCGTCTCGACATCGGCACGGGGTGCAGCGCAGCCGATGAGCTCGAGTCCGAGTTGGTGGAACTGGCGCTGGCGCCCGGCTTGCGGGCGTTCGTAGCGAAACATTGCACCGCCGTACCACAGCCGCTGCGTGCCCCGAGCGTGCAATCCGTGCTCGATGAAGGCGCGGGCGATGCCGGCCGTGCCTTCGGGGCGCAGGGTCACCGATCGATCGCCGCGATCGCGAAAGGTGTACATTTCTTTGCCGACCACGTCAGTGGCTTCGCCGATGCCACGTGCGAACAGTTCGGTTTGCTCGAACAGTGGCGATCGCACCTCCCGGTATGCCGCTCGATCGAGAACCCCCCGCGCGATTGCTTCCACCCGCTGCCAGTACGCCACTTCTTCGGGCAAAATATCCCGCGTGCCTCGCAGAGCCTGAATCGCCCCCATACCTGTAAAATCCCGCAATGGAACCTAACCAGCCTAACAAAGGGGCATTTGCCCGCGATCGCCCGCTCGTCCCTACGGTACTAACATCGGCATGCATCACCACGCGAGCATCTTGCCCGGAGTGCTCCCGCCGCCTAAACTAACCCAGATACTTCTCCGATACTTCGTTGTCGTCATCCGATGCTACGTTGTCTGCGGATGCGGTGCTGTCGACTTGGTTGCCCCCATCTCGGGGTCGCGCGTCCACTCGCAATAGTCGCGCACCAGCTGCGTCAAGATTCGCTGCTTAATTCGCTGCAGCACGCTCTTGAGCAATCCGTTGCCTGTTGTCTCCACTAGTCCGCGCGGCATCAACCACAGCGGCGGCGGTAGCTCCACATCCACGATCAACTCCGCGCGCCCGCGTAAGACCGTTTTGCTCTCCGCTGTCCCTGGCACTAGTTTGCCGCGCAATTGCAGCGCAAAGCGATTGTTGATGTAGTCGTTACCGACGATCTTCGATTCCTCCGAGCGTACCCACACCGTTCCATCTGTTCCTGCGGTTACGCTCAGAATTGCCATCGGCTGAAAGTGATAGAGGTCGAGAAAATCGACCGGACGCAACCGCAACTGGAACCGCTCTCGCCCCAACACCTGTATGAGCTTCGGGTTCGCGATCGCCCGGACCAGGCGCTGCGGTTGACGCAGGTAGTGACAGATCGGCACCTGCTCGTTGGTGATGGTTAGCTCGACGGATTCGACTGCAGCAAACCGGGTCGTTTTCATATAAAGTAAAGTTTCTTTAGGGTCATATTGACTTGTGCCAACTTTTCCCGGTCTCGGGAGCATTACCACCTTGAGGTTGGAAATTCTCGTCATTCCAAAGCCAAAGGGTGAAGAAATCGACTCTACTATATTTATTAAGCATACGTTGCCGCGGCCTTGCTCTGCAGGACAACGAGCTGTATTTCCTCACCTGTCAAGGCCCGTGGATTATGGTCGCGATCGCTTACCTCGGACCGCCCGGCACCTATGCCGAAATAGCGGCCCTGACCTACCAAAGCTGGTTGGCTGACGTCCGCCACTGCACGGCAATCCTAAAGCCTTATCCGAGCATTGCGCAGTCGCTACAGGCAGTAGCTGACAGTAAGGTCGATTGCGCGGTCGTCCCAGTCGAGAACTCCACCGAAGGCAGTGTCACCGTCACGCTCGACATGCTCTGGCAGCTCGATAGATTGCAAATTCAGCACGCGATCGTGTTGCCTATTGCCCACGCCCTGCTCTCGTACAGCACCTCCCTGTCCGACGTCCGCGTCGTCTACTCGCACCCTCAAGCCCTCGCCCAATGCCAGCACTGGCTGGAAATATCTTTACCTCAGGCGCGCTTAATCCCGACGGCTTCCACCATCGAAGCCGTCAGTCACTTGCGCGATGACTCGAGCTCTAGCGCGATCTCCTCTGTCCGCGCTGCCGAGCTCCACGAGCTGCCCATTCTCGCCCGAGGTATCAATGACTATCCCGACAATTGCACTCGGTTCTGGGCCGTGTCGCGCGCGCCAAGCCGAACGGGCAGGCTCCTATCGCTTGCATTCATCACACCCGATCGCCCGGGTTCTTTAGTCGCACCGCTTGCCGTTTTTGCAGAGCGCGGTCTCAACCTCACCCGCATCGAGTCGCGCCCGACCAAACGATCCCTGGGCGAATACCTCTTCTTCGTCGATCTCGAAGGTGATATGCAGGATACAAGCGTCCGCGCCGCGCTCAACGCATTGCCGGTCCATACGGAAGTGCTCAAAATCTTCGGCAACTACGATTTGCTGCCAACCGGATCGACGCGATATACCTGCTCTATCCAGACCTGCTAGCAGCTCGAACTGGTTGACCACCGCCGTCCGTAAAGTGAGAGAGCAAGCGGAAAAGCCTAACTAAGAGCATCTTTAAGGGCCGTGCGCGCAGCTAAATGGCTGCGCGTGGTTCCGAGGATTTCCGCTTCACGTTGCAAGCGCTCGCCCGTATCTTGCATCTCCAGAAGCGCCTGCTGCTCGGCCGCAACGCCATGCAAGTTACTCGCGACCCAAAATGACAGCTCGCAAGGTAGACGCGGCAGGTCGTCGGGCAACTCGATTTTTTGGTCGGTCAATTTTGCTGACAGGCGAACCACATCGTTCAAGAGCTTCGCCACGTCATCGGCTAGCGGCTGTAACTCGCCTACAGGTGGAGTATCTTCAAGCCACTCGACTAAACCCACCCGGTATGGCTTCTCGCGCACGTATTCTAATACGCGGAAACGCTGTTTCCCCTTAGTCATGATTCGCATGCGGTCGTCTGGCAAGCGTTGAAAGTTCACGATCTCTGCACAGCAACCCACGGATGCATTCTGTCCCTTCGCCGGGTCAAACATCAAAACGCCGAAGCGACGATCGCTATCAAGAATCGTATTCGTCATGATCCGATAGCGAAACTCGAATATGTGCAGTGGCAGCGGTCGCTCCGGGAACAGCACGACATCCGGCAATGGAAACAGCGGCAGCTCGCGAACCGCGATCGAGGAGGGAACCATGTCGCTCATCACAGAGAAAAGAACTCCTCCCCTACTTTAACGGATCTACCGATAGTGTTTGCGCTCCAAGCACCCGCAAAAACAGGCTTTTCTAAAGCTTCACTTCGATGTCGACCCCAGCTGGTAAGTCCAGTTTCATGAGTGCGTCGATAGTTTTTGAAGACGGTTGGTAAATGTCGATGATGCGACGGTGGGTGCGCGTCTCGAAATGCTCGCGCGAGTCCTTGTCCACATGGGGCGATCGCAAGACGCAGTAAATCTTGCGCTTAGTCGGGAGCGGAATCGGGCCGATTGCTGTGGCATTGGTGCGGTTAGCTGTATCGACAATTTTCTCGCAAGAGGTATCGAGCAAGCGGCGATCGAACGCCTTCAAACGGATGCGAATCTTTTGCTGTTGAATAGTAGCCATTGTTCGATTTTCGAGGTTCAAAAAGTGCGAAGCCGGGAGACTTCAAAAACTAGGGAGAAGCGGCAAAATGCTCGCTCCTCCCATATTTTGAGAGTGTAGCCTGGCGAGTTACTTGTCGATCTTGGACACCACACCAGCACCAATCGTGCGTCCGCCTTCGCGAATGGCGAAACGCATACCTTGCTCGATCGCGATCGGCGTAATCAGCTCCACGGTCATCTTCACGCGATCGCCCGGCATCACCATCTCGATTGGGCTGCCATCGTCTGCCGTGAATGCCGTGATCGTCCCCGTTACATCCGTGGTCCGCACGTAGAACTGCGGGCGATAGTTCGGGAAAAATGGCGTGTGACGGCCGCCTTCTTCTTTCTTAAGGACGTAGACCTCGGATTCGAAGACAGTGTGCGGCGTGATCGAACCGGGCTTGGCCAAAACCATGCCGCGTTCGATCTCGTCTTTCTGCACTCCGCGCAGCAGCACGCCAACGTTATCGCCAGCCATGCCCTCGTCCAAAGTCTTCTGGAACATTTCGACGCCGGTGACGGTCACTTTGCGCGTGTCCGCCAAGCCTACCATCTCGACTTCTTCGCCGACCTTGACCTTGCCGCGCTCGATGCGTCCCGTGGCTACCGTCCCACGACCGGTGATCGAGAAAACGTCCTCAATTGCCATTAGAAACGGCTTGTCAACTGCACGCTCGGGTGTCGGGATGTACTCGTCTACCGACTCCATCAAAGCGTAGATCTTATCGACCCATTCGTCAGAACCCTGCTCGATCTTGGGGTTCGAGGTAAGTGCCTCCACGGCCTTCAGTGCCGAGCCCGTCACGATCGGGATATCGTCGCCTGGGAAGTCGTATTCGCTGAGCAGCTCGCGCACTTCTAGCTCTACGAGTTCCAACAATTCCTCATCGTCCACTTGGTCCTGCTTATTCAGGAAGACAACCAAGCTCGGAACGCCCACCTGACGCGCCAGCAGGATGTGTTCGCGAGTTTGCGGCATCGGTCCGTCCGCTGCCGATACGACCAAAATCGCACCATCCATCTGTGCTGCACCCGTGATCATGTTCTTCACGTAGTCGGCGTGACCGGGGCAGTCCACGTGAGCGTAGTGACGGTTATCCGTCTCGTACTCAACGTGAGCGGTGTTGATCGTAATTCCGCGAGCTTTCTCTTCGGGAGCGGCATCGATGTCTTCGTACTTCTTGGCCGTGGCGCGGCCGGTTGCCGAAAGTGTCATCGTCAGCGCCGCCGTCAGCGTTGTCTTCCCGTGGTCGACGTGACCGATGGTCCCGATGTTGACGTGATCTTTGGTTCTTTCGAATTTAGCGCGTGCCATGATCGTTCCTTACTGTGGTTATGCGTTCCCTTGATTTTTGGCGATGACCGCTTCAGCGACGTGGCGCGGTACTTCCTCATAATGGTCGAATTCCATCGAGAAAATACCTCGACCTTGGGTCTTGGAGCGGATGTCGGTTGCGTAACCGAACATCTCGGCCAGCGGCACCTGTGCGGCGATCTTAGCAAGTCCTCCTTCGGTGTTCATGCTGCCGATCTGACCGCGACGGGAGTTGAGGTCGCCCATCACGTCCCCGAGAAATTCCTCGGGAACTTCCACTTCGACCTTCATCATCGGTTCGAGTAAAACGGGATCGGCGAGCTTAACAGCCTCGCGGATACCCATCGAACCGGCGATTTTAAAGGCCATCTCAGACGAGTCTACCTCGTGGTAAGAACCGTCAACGAGAGTTGCTTTGAGGTCAATGGTGGGGTATCCCGACAGGATACCCGACTCGCAAGTCTCCTTCATCCCAGCTTCAACTGAAGGAACGTACTCCCGAGGAATCGTACCGCCGACGATTTTGGAGACGAATTCGAACCCGCTGCCGGATTCGCCCGGCTCGACTTCAAGAACAACATGGCCGTATTGCCCCTTACCACCACTTTGCCGGATAAACTTGCCTTCGGCACTGGCGCGCTTGCGGATGGTCTCGCGATAGGCCACTTGCGGCTGACCGATGTTGGCTTCGACCTTGAACTCGCGCAACATGCGATCCACCAAGATTTCGAGATGTAGCTCGCCCATACCAGCAATCACGGTTTGGTTAGTCTCGGGGTCGGTTGCAACGCGAAACGTCGGATCTTCATCGGACAGGGACTGCAAAGCTTTGGAGAGCTTCTCCATGTCCTGTTTGGTCTTTGGCTCTACAGCTACCGAAATAACGGGTTCGGGCACGTAGATCGACTCAAGTACGATCGGCTGCGCGTCGTCGCACAGCGTATCGCCTGTAGTCGTATCTTTGAGCCCGACGATCGCTCCCAGCTCGCCCGCTCGTAGCTCATCAACTTCGATACGTTCGTTGGACTTAAGAACGATGAGGCGCGACAGCCGCTCTTTCTTGTCTTTAGTCGCGTTGTAAACGTAACTTCCCTTCTGCAATACGCCCGAGTAAACGCGAATGAAGGTTAGACGGCCGTATGGATCCGACGCCACTTTGAATGCTAAAGCTGCTAGCGGTTCGTCATCGTCGGCCGGACGCACCCCTTCCGTCCCGTCACCCAGCAGGCCGTGAATTGGCGGTACCTCAGTTGGAGCTGGTAGATAATCGACAACGGCATTGAGCAGCAACTGTACGCCGCGATTCTTGAACGCGGAGCCGCAGAGCATCGGAACCAGCGTGCCCTGCAAGGTACCACGCCGCAAAGCACGCCGAATCTCGACTTCAGTCAGAGATTCCTCAGCAAGATACTTCTCTAAGAGAGACTCGTCGGTTTCGGCAACGGCTTCGACGAGCTTCGCTCGGAACTCTTCAGCAAGTTCGACAACCTCAGCGGGGATCTCGGCAACTTCGATCTCGGTGCCGAGATCGTTACTGTAAATGTATGCCTGCATGCCTACAAGATCGACTAGCCCGCGAAATTCAGACTCGCTACCGATGGGGATCTGCACGGGCACGGCGTTGCATAGCAGGCGATCGCGCGCCTGCTCGTAGACTTTGAAGAAATTAGCACCCGTCCGGTCCATCTTGTTCACAAAACAGATCCGCGGCACCTGGTAGCGGTCGGCTTGCCGCCAAACCGTTTCGGTTTGCGGCTGCACGCCCCCGACCGAACACAACACGGCGATCGCTCCGTCGAGTACACGCATGGAGCGCTCGACCTCGATGGTGAAGTCAACGTGACCGGGCGTATCGATGATATTGATCCGATGGTCGAGCCAACTCGTACTGATGGCTGCCGCTGTAATCGTGATTCCGCGCTCGCGCTCCTGTGCCATCCAATCCATAACGGCATTGCCATCATGGACCTCGCCAATCTTGTGTGCGACGCCAGAGTAATAAAGAATGCGTTCGGTCGTAGTCGTCTTGCCAGCGTCGATGTGTGCGGCAATCCCGATGTTACGAACCCGCTCTAACGGAATTGTGCGAGCCATAGCTAACTCCTTACCCCAACGACCCAGCTAAACCCAACTCGGCAGCGATGTTTGGCGCAGCTTACAAATCAATGCCTTCCCCCCGTGCCGTCCGGCTAGCTAAGCTTGCGGCATCAAACTTTCGGCAACAATGTTGCCCGCGAAAGCCGAGTTTCCTAGTAGCGATAGTGAGCAAAGGCCTTGTTAGCTTCAGCCATTTTGTGCGTCTCTTCGCGCTTCCGGATCGCGCTGCCCGTTTCGTTAGCCGCATCGACGATTTCGTTAGCAAAGCGAACGGACATCGACCGCCCCGCACGCGTCCGTGCGAAACGCGCTAGCCAACGCAGAGCTAATGCCGTTCCTCGGGCAGGGCGAACCTCCATCGGAACTTGATACGTGGCACCCCCGACACGTCGGGCCTTCACCTCAACTAGCGGCGTGACATTGCGCACGGCCTGCTCGAAGACATCTAACGGCTCCTGACCGGTGCGCTCGCCGACAATTTTGAGCGAGTCATAGACAATTCGTGACGCCAAAGACTTTTTGCCATCCAACATCAAACGGCGAATCGTCATGCTAATTAAGCGGCTGTTATAAACTGGATCGGGTGGGATTGGGCGCTTTCGAGCATTACCGCGACGAGACATGATAGATAATTACTGGAAATTGCAGTAGACGAAATGAAAAGTGATGCCTGTTTTTTCACGTCAGGCAACCGTGTCAGGTGCGAACGACAAATTGAATAAGCCGAGATTATTCTTTTGGGCGCTTTGTCCCGTACTTGGAGCGACCCTGACGCCGGTCTTTAACGCCTGTGGTATCCAGAGTGCCGCGAATGATGTGGTAGCGCACGCCCGGTAAATCCTTGACACGACCGCCGCGGATAAGAACAACGGAGTGCTCCTGCAAGTTATGACCGATACCGGGAATATATGCCGTAACTTCAAACCCGGAGGTCAAGCGCACGCGAGCGACTTTGCGGAGAGCGGAGTTCGGCTTCTTTGGCGTCGTTGTATACACGCGCGTGCAAACCCCCCGCCGCTGCGGGCAGGACTTAAGCGCTGGAGATTTAGTTTTTTTCTTGGCTCTGCCGCGTTCGCTGCGGATCAATTGCTGGATAGTGGGCATGAACTAAGCCGGGCACGCTTTATATAGTCAACAGCTCACTAATATATCAATTCCATCCAGGTACTGTCAACTCCCGCCAACGAGCACTGAGGGCAAAAGCACACTCGGAATCTCAGCGCGATTTTCGCAATCGGCGAGGTTCGATCTGGATTTATTGAGAATAGAAACCTAAGTTCAAGCTCGTCAGATCGCCAGCGCCCTGATTTCGAACTTGGCACAGAAATCTGCATGCGTTTACCCCTAAACGAGCAATGGATTTTTGACGATAGGAGGTCCTTGACTGCCTGTAAAGGGAAAGACAGTCAAGCCAAAAACAGTTATTGGCGATTCACAGAAACGTAGATCGCTCCAACAGTGGTGCTCGACTGAAGACGCGCTTACACCTAGCGTGACGTGGGTTGGTTAAGCAAAATGTTTTCAGTCCGAGGCGGTTTTAAAGGAATGCCCGCAACTGCAGTGTTGGATCGCTTGTGGGTTTTGGAAACGAAAGCTCCCACCCATGAGATCCTCGCCGTAGTCGAGAGCTAGGTTTTCCAGGTAGCTGGTGCTACTGGCATCGATCGCAATAGTGAGGTTGCCGGAATAGCAGATGCGATCGCCTTCAGCAGCTGTATCGACGAGGTCCATAACGTAGTAAAGCCCCGAGCATCCACCTGTGCGGACGCTCAGATGTACCAAGCTATTGGGACGATCGCGCACAGTGCGCTGACGCTCGATCTCGCGCGCTGCAGTGGGACTCAGACGGACGGTCATTGTGTCTAACTCGATTACTTTCTGCCGATGACGTTGCGGTTGAGATTGCCCATTGTTGAGGCTTTATGGCGATCGCCGAGGATTACTTTTTGTGGCGGGCGTAATCGTCTTGGAAACGAACGATATCGTCTTCACCAAGGTATTCGCCGTTTTGCACTTCAATCAGAATGAGGTCGATAACACCAGGGTTTTCCAAGCGGTGCGTGGTGCATTGGGGCACATACGTAGATTGATTCGTAGCCAAAACGACCTCGCAATCACCGCAGGTCACCTTAGCCGTTCCCGAGACCACGATCCAGTGTTCGCTGCGGTGGTGGTGCATCTGCAAGCTTAGACGGTGACCGGGTTTGACAACGATACGCTTGAGTTTGTAGCCCCTCCCTTCATCGAGTACCGTAAAGGAGCCCCATGGTCGTTGCTCGGTAGCAAGATAACTACCATTAGTTGCCGAGATCGGGGCAACGGGCTTGACTTCGATTTCAGTTTGAGGTTGAAGCATAATCCTTATTGCCCCCCTGCTGTGAACTAATTTTGGTGCCGCTTGCTCTACAAGACATTGCCCGTAAACGACCGCAATGACCCGGCTCGAAGCTGCAGGCATAGGCGTCAATTTACTGTAGCAGACGGTTTCGATCGAAACTGTGCGTCTGCTGCCGTGAATACCCTTACCGTCATATGCAGACGCTACCCATGACTATTAAGCCTGCACCACCAGCAATAGTCGACCCGATTTGGGGGGACGAGCATGCTTGTTCGGTCCCAGCACCGCGCGATTTACTCAAGAGGCACTGGCAGCTAGGAGGTCGTCGCTCATGTCGAAATTGGTGACGACGGTTTGGACATCGTCGAGGTCGTCGAGGGCATCGACGAGTTTGATGAGGGATCGCGCTTGGTCGGGATCGGTCACCTCAATGTGATTGTCAGGAATCCAGCGCACTTCAGCATCGACAACGGGTAGATCCTGTGCCCGAAGGGACTGGCTGAGTGCTTCGAGATTGGTTGTTTCGGTGAAAACCTCTGCGCCGGGATTATCGCGGTCGTGGTCGAACTCATAGCTATCGGCACCGCCAGTAAGGGAGGCTTCAAGTAGCACGTCCTCGGAGATACCGCCATCGAGGCGCACGACGCCTTTCTGAGCAAACATCCAGCTCACGCAACCGGTTTCGCCTAGGTTGCCGCCATTTTTAGAGAAGGCCGATCGTAGATCGGCAGCAGTGCGATTGCGGTTGTCCGTTAGGGCTTCGATCAGAACGGCAACGCCGCCCGGTCCGTAGCCCTCGTAGCGAACGGTTTCATACTGCGCGCTGCCATCTTCAAAGGTACCGGCGCCTTTCGCGATCGCGCGTTCGATGTTGTCGAGTGGAATGCCGGCAGCTTTTGCTTTGTCAATCGCCGTGCGCAGTTGGAAGTTACCTTCGGGGTCGGGGATGCCCATCCTTGCGGCGACGAGGATCGCTCGCGAAAGCTTGGTGAAGACGGCCCCGCGCTTTGCATCGACCCGCGCTTTCTGACGCTTAATATTTGCCCATTTGCTATGTCCTGCCATTGCCCTTTTAAAGCTGATATTGACTAGAAACCATCTGGGTGGGGTACTTCGACAGTTTTAACATGAGTGCTGCCGGCAATCTCACAGACCGGACTTTAGGCGGACGTGGGGAGCCGTTACCTCGCTAGGATGAAAGTGAAGGCGTTGCGCCGAGTTCGGCAGGGTACCGACCGGTGGGAGCAGCTTGGATGCTAGCGAGCTGGTATTATCGCAAGCATGTTAAGGAACCTTTAAGCCTAGTTAATGCTCGGGGGGCGAGGGCTGGCGCAGCCAATCCCCGGCAAATTCAGCAAATTTGATAACGCGCACTCGCAGGCTTCCGCTTCGAGTTGATGCTTCGGATGCCACCGCCGCTAAGAGTAGAACCGATGTTTCCATCTTTCCCCCCCTCGCCGGCCGACGAACGCACGGACAAGCCCGAAGAAGCTTGTGCGGTGTTCGGCATTTACGCTCCGGGTGAAGACGTAGCAACAATGACGTACTTCGGGCTGTATGCGCTGCAGCACCGCGGTCAGGAGTCGGCTGGCATCGCTACCTTTGAGGACGACGGCGCTCACCTTTATAAAGACATGGGGTTGGTGACGCGCGTGTTCAACGAGGGTATCCTCGCGCGCCTGGCGGGCAATATTGCTATCGGGCACACGCGATACTCGACCACTGGTTCGAGTTTGGTGGAAAACGCGCAGCCGGCGGTCGTAGAAACGCGTCTCGGACCGCTAGGGCTCGCGCACAATGGCAATTTGGTCAATCCAGAAGAGTTGCGGGCAGCACTCGAAGAGGACAATTTTAAGTTCTTATCGACAACTGACTCGGAAGCGATTGCCTTGGCGATCGCCCAAGAAGTCAATGGCGGAGCCGACTGGCTGGACGGGGCAGTGCGGGCTTTTAAGCGCTGTCGAGGGGCATTTAGTTTGGCAATTGCCACGCCGGCCGGACTGATGGGCGCGCGCGATGCGAACGGCATCCGGCCGTTGGCGATCGGCAAGATCGCAGGCGAGCCGACACGCTACGTGCTGGCATCAGAGACAGCAGGGCTCGACATTATTGGTGCCGAGTTCGTGCGCTCGGTCGAACCCGGTGAATTGGTCTGGATTACGGATGCAGGACTCTCGTCAGTCAAATGGTCAGAGCAGCCCGATAGCAAGCTGTGCGTATTCGAGATGATTTACTTCTCGCGTCCGGATAGCATCGTGCACGACGAGACGCTTTACAGTTACCGGCAGCGGCTGGGCGCGCAACTCGCGCGTGAGTCGCCGGTTGAAACGGATTTGGTGATTCCGATACCTGACTCCGGAACCCCAGCGGCGATTGGATTTGCCCAAGAGTCAGGAATTCAGTTTGCAGAGGGGCTGATTAAGAATCGCTACGTTGGACGCACCTTTATTCAGCCGACTCAGCACATGCGCGAGGTGGGCATTCGCGTCAAACTCAACCCGCTGAAGGACGTCTTGGCAGGCAAACGCGTCGTGATGGTGGACGATTCGATCGTGCGGGGCACAACCAGCCGCAAAATCGTTCAGGCGCTCCGAGAAGCTGGAGCTACGGAAGTTCACATGCGCGTGTCGTCGCCGCCGGTGACCCACCCTTGTTTCTACGGCATCGATACCGACAATCAAGATCAGCTCATTGCGTCGCAAAATTCGGTTGCCGAGATTGAGGCGCAGCTCGGGGTGGATTCGCTGGCGTATCTGAGTTGGGAAGGAATGATGGCTATGACAAGGCGCGACCCGAACAGCTTCTGTTCTGCCTGTTTTACAGGTCGGTATCCCGTGGAAATTTCCGACCGCCTCAAGCGAACGAAATTAATCTTAGAGCAGCCCGAGGGCATTTCAACCGGCCGCTCGGACGACGATGAACCTGAGCCTGCACCGCAAGGCGAAACCGTAGGCGTTTGAGGGGGACGTTCACGACCGCGCCCGCGCAGTTTGGTCCTAAGTACCGAAAGTGCGATCGCCGGCATCGCCCAAACCGGGGACGATGTATCCGCGCTCGTCGAGTTTTTCGTCAATGGTCGCGCAGTAAATCGTCAGCTCGGGGTACTGAGTGCCCAGCTTTTGGAGCGCGACCGGAGCAGCAACAACGGAAATGACCCGCGTATGGGCGAGGTTTGCCCCTCTGCTAGCAAGTTGATCGAGGGCTAGCAACAAAGAGCCACCCGTCGCCAGCATCGGCTCGCAAATCAGCACGCGCGTGTCGGGCTGCAACTGTGCGGGGAGCTTGTTAACGTAGCAGCTCGGCTGCAGGGTTTCCTCATTGCGTGCCACGCCAATGTGGTAGGTGGATGCCAGTGGCAGTAAACCTTGGGCACCGTCGAGGAGCGCCAATCCCGCCCGCAGGATCGGGACGACAGCGATCGGGACGGAGTAGTCAATCGCAGTGACGGGGCAGGGAGCCAGTGGCGTTTGGACTTCCCCCGTAATGGTAGGCAGCCAGTCGCGGCGTATGGCTTCGTAGGTCAGCCAGCGACCGAGTTCGCCGAGCGCGCTTTTGAACAGTGTAGAGGGCGTACTGGCATCGCGCGCGACGCCGAGCCAGTGTTTGACAAGGGGATGGTCGGGAACGTAAACGCGCAGTTGAAGACTCATGGCAGGGCAGGGGACGATGGGCTCAGAACATCTTACCGGCTCGCGGATCCAGCAGGGGGTTGTAACCCTCGTAACCATGATGCTGGTGTTTTGGCTGTTTGCAGAATCGAACAGCTCGTCAGCGCCCTCCCGAACATCCTCGGCGGCGTGCTAAAGTCACTGGCGTGATTGGAGGCACTCGCCGTGCTTCGACCCAGGAGCTGGTATTTCGTACCTGCTTTCGCGAGACTGAATGGCTAAGGGTTTCCCCAGCGCAGGATGTAATCATTTTGTTGCTTCGAACCGCACATCCCACAATAGAAGGGACGTTTTGGTCCGGCAACTGCATGAGTGTCAATCGACTTGCCAGCGGCTCGCTCTGTTGGCGTACTGGGATGCTAACGCTTGCCTGGTTGGGACTGCAAAGCGGGACCGCGATCGCGCAATCCGGTCTGCCGACCGCTGCACCAGCCGGACAAACTGGAAGCTGTCGGCCGTCGGTACTGTCGCAGCTAGAGCGCCATACAGTGAGTGCTGGCGAGACAATCTCGAGCATTGCCGCGCGCTATGGTTTGTATCCTGGGACGATCGCGCGGCTCAATCCCGGCGTGCCGGATGCGCCTGCATCGGGAATGGAAGTTTTGGTGCCGCCATTTAACGGCATGCGCTTGGAAGTGCCCTCAGGCACTACCTGGAACGATTTGGAAACAGCTTATGGCGTCCGAGCCGACGTGCTGTTCGAGCTGAATGGTTGCACGCCGCGTCCCGAATCCGTATTCTTGCCAGGCGTGAATTGGTCTCCTACCGGACGAGTCGGGGACTACAACGGTTTCGACGGCTATCCGCTACCGGAACGTGCCGAAGTTACGCTCGCTTACGGTCCGCACGGGCGCGGCTTCCACAGTGGCCTCGATTTGCAAGCTGCGCCGGGCACGCCGGTGCTGGCAGTGGCTGCCGGAACTACGGCCTTCGTCGGACCGAGCGATGCCTATGGCAATCTGGTCATTGTCAATCATCCCGACGGCCGACAGACGCGCTACGCACACCTGGGCGAGCTGGGAGTAACGGTCGGGCAACCTGTCGTCGCCGGTCAGCAAGTAGGTACCGTTGGGACGAGCGGCGTTCCGGACGCGCGGAAGCCGCACCTGCACTTTGAAATACGCATCCGCACGCCGCAGGGATGGGTCGCCCAGGATCCGGTGCTGCATTTAATCGGCGATCGCAGCAACCCCGAGACCAACCGCTATACTGGCGAGGAATTGAGCAAATGAGACGGATGCGGTCGCTGGCTAGAAGGCGTCTAATTTCTCGCGCGCGGTCTGCAACAGCTGTAGCGAGCTAGATAACCATGGACGTAGAGAGGGACCGAAAGCGATGGAGGGCGTGGCAGTGGATCGCCCTCGGGTGCGGGGGGACTCTCTTTGTGGGGTTGGGGCTGTTGGCAATCGGCGGGTACCTTATTACCCTTAGTGTCAGCAGGTCAAACAACCCCGAGGAGGCGCGTGCCGCCCTTTTGCCTACGAGATTCCGGGTGGAGATCGCGGTTTCGCCAGCATCAGCATGTTCGGCTTCGCGGTCTCGCAGGTCTCCGACCTCAACGAACCGCCGACGGCGTTCTTGTCTGTCGTTCAGTTGCCATGAGTCGGCGACGCGTCAGCCCCAGCAGTCGAAACAACCAATTTCGAGCAGAGACTCCTCGACTCGGCGCGCGAGTCGCTGATGCTGGCGGCAGGGCAACCTTGGATGAAATGCCCGAGCGAATGGAGCTGGTGGAGCTTTGTGGTGCAACCGTGCCCGTGACGAACTTGGCAGGGCAAGTGCGCGTTGCAGAAACGCCCGAGGCTATGCAGATAGTGGAATATTCGGCATCGGTCAGCTACGAAGGCCAAATCCGCATCGTATATGTCTACACGAAAGGTGCCGAAGCTGTTTCGCGCGCAGCAGCAATTTTCGACTCCTTGGAATGTCAGTAAAGGCCCGTACGGCCGGCGCGGGCGATCGCCTTGCCTTCACCCGCGCGCATGCCAAAATCAACCGACCTCGCGACGCAGGAAATCAATTAAGTCGCCGGAGATGTCCTCGCTCCAGTGTTCTTGCGGGTAATGTTTGGCATCGGGCAGCTTGGTAAGTTCGATATTGTCTGCTGCCGCGATCGCCTCGACCGCTGCCACGTCCAGCCAGGGATCGCGCGCGCCCCAGAAGATCGCTGTCGGTTTCGTCCAGGATTGCCAGCCGATGTCCAGCTCCGTCATCGCCTTGGCAAACTGCATGTTTTGAACGGCCATCAACAGGGAACGCCCGACTGCCGAACTCTCCAGAAACGGTGCGCGATAGGTGGCTAAATCGCGATCGTCGATGCGGAAACCGCTGCCACCCTCGAGCGTGCGATCCACCAACAGCGGGTCTTGGGTCAGCATGTCGCCGACAAACGGGATACCCCACTGTCGCATCGTCCAGGGCAGTCGCGCTGCCATCGATAGCGGTGCGTTCAGAACGACCAACCGCTCAATACGCTCGGGATGGCGCTGCGCGTACTGCAGCCCCACCGAACCGAGAAACCCTTGCACCACAATCGATACACGATCGCAGCCCGCGGCATCCAGAAAATCCCCCAGTGCGGCAACGAATGCATCCGGCGTGTAACGAAAATCGAAGCGGTCCGGCTTGTCAGAGCGTCCCGAACCGAGCCAATCGGGGGCGATCGCGCGAAACCCCGCTTCAGCCAGCGTTGGCATTAAATAGCGCCAGCAAAATCCGTGAGACGGCAACCCGTGCAGAAGCACGACAGGAGATTCACGCGGCGTGCGGTCGGGCGCGCTCTCGCGATAAAACCAGGTGAATTTGCCTGCCGTCACCGTTTGCTCGGCAATTCCAGCCATTTCCGCGCTCCAGCTAGCGTACCGAGCAATTATACGGGGAAGCCGAACCCGCTCGGTTGCGATCCGCATTAGCGTTACAACAACTTGCCAAGATCGGGCTCGGTTCTAGAATGGTAACCGTGCGCGGCGGTTGAGGAAGTTCTGCAAGCGATCGCGCCAGGTGGGCGGCGTCCAGGTGCCTCGGTCTTCCCATTCGGCAACAATTTGCCGGCCGAGCAAGGTGAGCCGAAACTTGTCGGTGATGCCTTGACCGTCTACCTCGCGACGCAACATGCCGACCTGGATCAGCCACATCAGAGCGGCTTCAGCAGCCAGCTCTGTCAGCGCGCGGCGAGCATAACCGTTGTCAATGCCTCGCTTGTCCGCGATCGCCGGCAACGCCACGCCCTGTTGGCGCATGTCTGCAAAAAGCGCGAGGAAGAATGGCGAGCAGCGCAATGCCAGATCGGCTCGAGCGATTGTTGCCGCGGGATATTGGATTTCATCTTGAGGCGATGCGGTTGTCACTGTTTGTCCCGAAGAATCTCGACCTGGCTTGGTTACATTCCTGCCTATTGTAAAGTTCGCGATTATAAAGTTCGCGATCGCCCGACCGCCGGGCTTTCAGAGATGCTTTTCGACCTGAATGGAGGTGTGTGTATTCGTACTTCGATCGGCGCAGATCGAATTCCAGTGCTCCATCCGGGACCTCAATTATCGCTCGAAAAACTCTGAAACCAAACCCGGGGGAATCTCATCTGAACCAGAACCCTGAAGGTCCCCCAGCAAGAGCTTGCAGGAATTTAGTTCTGGTAAGTATTTAGCCGTGTTTGATATGAGTATGACGATTGTCCCTCTTAGCAACTGGTTTGATTGCCAGCCTCGCTCGCAGCAAAACCACTGACTCGAGGGACAATTAGGTTACGGCTTCGGGTACGCGGACGGCGTATGGGTCGCTATCCTGTCCGGTGGCAAACCGTAACGAATGCACTAAGTCCTTACTAGATCGAGTCAGGAAGACTGCCAGCGCCAGCGCCGCCAGCCCAGCTGCCAAAAAGAACAAGCCCCGGTAACCAACGGCAAGCGATAGCGAACCCAGCAGCGGACCCCCGAGGGCGATCCCGAAATCGTACCCAAACAAGCACAGCGAGTAGATTTTGCCGCGCTCGTGAGCTCGCGAGCGGTCGGCCATCAAGGCAATTGCCATGGGAATCAGCGTGCCCGCCCCGGCTCCCTGCAACACCGCCGCCCCGAGGATTTGCTGCGGTGATTGCGCTGTTGCCAAGATAAACATCGCCGTGATGTAAGCAACTAAGCTGCAGCTAATGAACAGTCCGCGCCCGTAGCGATCGCTCGCGCGGCCAACGTAGACGCGCACCGTGAAGCTTGCCAAGGCCGACGTGGTGTAGAACCAGCCTGGATTCAGCGGCACGCTAAGGTCGCGCACGTAGAGCGGCAAGTACGACGCTAGCGTCCCGAACACCAAGCCCATCAGCAACATCACTGTTGCCGGCGTCCGCAGGCGATCGCCAAGGAGCAATTGCCAAAACTGCTTATCGTCCGAGCCGATTTGAGCCACTGCATCTTGACGCGCGCGCGATCGCGGCTCGTGTACGAGCGCGGCCGAAAAGAATCCCCAGAACCCTGCTGCTGCCGAGACCAAAAAGAGGGTCGTGTAACCTGCTTGAACCTGCAGCAAACCACCAACTGCAGGTCCCAGTGCCATGCCGATCGGCACGACCAAACTCATGTAGCCAATTAACTCGCCTTTCTTCTCCGGCGGCGAAATGTCAACCACTAAAGTACTGTAGCCCGTGGTAAAGGCAGCAATGCTAATCCCGTGAAACGCCCGAAAGAGAGCGAGTAGAGCGACTGAGTGCACCAGCGCGTAGCAGAGCGGCGCTGTGCCGACAATGGCTGTCCCCAACAGCACGACTGCCTTGCGACTGTGGCGATCCGCCGCACGCCCCAGAATCGAGCGAAAAAGTAGTAGCCCGATCGCAAAGCTGCCCATCACCCAGCCGACCAGATAGTCGGAGCCGCTCGCGTCCCGGATGTACGGCGGGAGCGTCGGCAGCAACATTGTCAGACTCGACCAGAACATCAAGCCTGACAGAAACAACGCCGCCAGATTGCGTTGCTGAGGGGGCGCGAGCGTTTGAAAAACCTTCAATTTACCTGAACCTCGGTACATAAACAAACGCGATCGCGTCAGTCGAATCAGGTTTTTTCCGCAGGGCGATCGAGTCCCGCTTCTTCACTATTCTTAATACTGCCGCCAACGACCTCCCTCACGCGGTAGATGGGACGCCCTTGGGACTCGTGATACGTCCGCATCAGCAGCTCGCCCAATAACCCGAAGCAAAATAACTGCACGCCAGCTAGCAGCAGCACCACGACTAAAATCAACAGCGGGCGATCGCCGATATTTTGGTTCATCATCAGCTTGAGCGCGCTGAGGTAAATGCCAAGTAGCACGCCAGCTGAGAACGATAGCAACCCCAGCGAGCCGAAGACGTGCATCGGGCGCGTGAGGAATTTCTTCATAAACCAAACGGTCAGCAAGTCCATTAGCACCCGGAAGGTACGCCCCAGCCCGTATTTACTCTGTCCGAAGCGGCGAGCGTGGTGCTGAACGGGGATTTCGGCGATTTTCGCCCCTTCAATGAAAGCGAGGGCGGGCAGGAAGCGATGGAGTTCGCCGTAGAGGTTCATGTCTGCCAATAGCTCAGAACGATAAGCCTTTAGAGAACAACCGTAGTCGTGGAGCTTGACCCCCGTTACTTTGCCGATCAGCCAATTGGCAATGCGCGAGGGAAGCAAGCGCGTGAGCGCTGCGTCTTGGCGTTGCTTGCGCCAGCCGCTGACGAGGTCGTAGCCTTCGTCGAGTTTGGCCAGTAATTGTGGTATGTCGCTCGGGTCATTTTGCAAGTCGGCGTCGAGGGAAACGATCGCCGCACCGCAGGCGTGCTCGAAACCAGCGGCCATGGCAGCGGTTTGACCGTAGTTGCGACGCAGCAAAATCGCTCTTAGGTCGGCGCGATCGCGAGCAAGTGTTTTGAGCAGGTCGGCAGAACCGTCGCTGGAGCCGTCGTCGGCGCAGACGATTTCATAGCAGAGTCCAGTGGCCGCAAACGTGGTGGCAATCGCGTCGATCAGGGCTGGGAGGCTTTCAATTTCGTTGTAAATCGGAAGGACCACCGAAACGTCCGGACGCTCGGTGGTGCTGGGGGCAGCGGGCAGCGGGGACATACGGACCATGAGCGGCAGGCAACCTTTGACGACAGGGCGGAAGGAGACGGACTGGCAATGAACGAGTGATAGCGATCGCCTGCGGGGGCGCTAAAGTTGAAAATCGAGAGCTTGATTGCCTTTCGACGAGATTCTCGCTAACTATGTCGTTCTACCATTCCGACGCCCTGCTCGACCAATTGGGTGCTGATGTACTCGCGGCCGTGTGGAAGGAGTTCCCGTCCTTATCCAAAACACACCTAGCCCTGACGTGGCTGGTGTACGACCCACCAGTTGTTGTAAATACGGGCGGCGCGCTCTCAGCAGAGGAGTTTTGGAAGCACTCGATGCGCGGCTTCTGCTATCGCGGTGTGGAGCCGTTTTATCCTGCTAGCATCGTGAAGTTGTTCTATCTGGTGGCGGCCCACGAGTGGCTGGAGCAGGAGATGATCCCGCTGTCCGGAGAGCTGGAACGGGCGCTACACGACTCGATCGTATTTTCCTACGACGACGCAGCCGGCCTGGTGGTGGATGCGCTAACGGGAACAACCAGCGGTTTGGAGTTGCCGCCAGGCCCGCTCGAGACCTGGGCAGCCCAGCGCAACATCGTCAATCGCTATTACCAATCGCTGGGATGGGAAGAACTGAAAGACATCAATGTTAATCAAAAAACATGGTGCGACGGCCCTTACGGACGGGAGCGCCAGTTTGCTGGAGACCTCTTGGAAAATCGCAACCAGCTAACAACCGATGCGGTGGCGCGACTGTTACACGCAATTGCGGGCGGCGTGGCCGTATCGTCTGCGCGATCGCAAGTAATGATGCAGTTGCTGCAACGCGATTTGACTCGTCCGGAACAATACGAAAATCACGGTGAAAACCAGATAGCGGGCTTTTTGTCTGAGAGTCTGCCGCCGACAGCACGCGTTTGGTCGAAGGGCGGATGGACGCGTCAGGTTCGGCACGATGCTGCCTACATCGAGCTGCCGGACTGTCGCCCGTATCTATTGGTGGTGTTCGCGCGCGAGAATAAGCGTAGCCGTCAACTCATCCCATTTATCTCCCAGCAAGTAGCCGTGGCGATGGCGGGATTGGACTCCTAAGCGAGATCTTCAGGCGGAAGGAATTGCGGTCGGCACGGGTAAATCTTGAAGTGATAGCATTGAACGGCCGACATAATGCTCACTGTGGTGGAGTTTTGCCTGCTAGAAAGCGTCAGCAGCTATTGCCCGCCCGCCCGATCTCTTAGGAAGTAATGCCCTTTCCCCGGCCATGTTTTTAAAAAATCTCTTAGGCGATCCCAACGACCGAAAACTCAAAAAGCTGCAACCCACCGTCGCGGAGGTTGCGCTCTACGAGGAGGATATGCAGCAGCTGTCCGATGAGTCGCTGCGCGGGAAGACGGCAGAGTTTAAAGCAAAATTGGCGCAGGCGAAGAACGACGAAGACGAAGCCGATATCCTTGAAGAGATCGCACCCGAGGCCTTTGCCCTCGTGCGCGAGGCAGCACGGCGCGTCCTCGGAATGAGACATTACGACGTCCAAGTGCTCGGCGGTCTCGTGTTGCACCAGGGACAGATTGCTGAAATGAAGACCGGCGAGGGCAAAACCCTCGTTGCTACCCTGCCCGCTTACCTCAACGCCCTCTGCGGGAAAGGGGTTCACGTCGTCACCGTTAACGATTACCTCGCCCGCCGTGACTCCGAGTGGATGGGGCAAGTGCATCGTTTCCTCGATCTGAGTGTCGGACTTATCCAACAGGGGATGTCGCCGAGCGAGCGCCGCCGCAATTACGCTTGCGACATCACTTACACCACGAACAGCGAAATCGGGTTCGATTATTTGCGCGACAATATGGCGACTTCGATCGAAGAAGTCGTTCAGCGTCCGTTTAATTACTGCATTATCGACGAGGTCGACTCGGTACTGATCGACGAAGCCCGTACGCCGTTGATTATTTCCGGCCAGGTCGACCGACCGACCGAGAAATACATGAAAGCTGCGGACGTGGCGCGATCGCTCGATCCGGAAGAGCATTACGAAGTCGATGAAAAAGCTCGCAACGTTTTGCTCACTGATGAAGGCTTCGCAGCCGCGGAAGGCTTTCTGCGGGTTGAGGATCTCTACAACCCTGAAGATCCCTGGGCTCACTATATTTTCAATGCCATCAAAGCAAAGGAGCTTTTCATCCGCGACGTAAACTACATCGTTCGCAAAGACGAGGTCGTCATTGTCGACGAGTTCACTGGCCGAGTGATGCCCGGGCGCCGCTGGAGCGACGGACTGCACCAGGCGATCGAAGCGAAAGAAAGGGTTGAAATTCAACGCGAAACGCAAACTCTAGCCAGCATCACTTATCAGAACTTCTTCTTGCTCTACCCGAAACTAGCGGGTATGACCGGAACGGCAAAAACCGAAGAAGCCGAGTTTGAGAAGATCTATAACTTGCAGGTTACGATCGTTCCGACTAACTTGCCGCTCGCGCGCCGCGATGTCTCCGATGTCGTTTATAAAACCGAAGAAGCGAAGTGGCAAGCCGTTGCTGCCGAGTGTACTGAGTTCTACAAGCAAGGACGCCCGGTTTTGGTGGGAACGACGAGTGTTGAAAAGTCCGAGTTGCTGTCGAAGCTGCTTGCGGCTGATAACGTTCCGCACAACTTACTGAACGCACGTCCCGAGTATGTCGAACGCGAGTCGGAAATTGTCGCTCAAGCCGGTCGCAAAGGCACGATTACCCTCGCTACCAATATGGCCGGGCGTGGCACAGACATCATCCTCGGAGGCAACTCCGATTACATGGCGCGACTTAAACTGCGCGAATATTTCATGCCGCGCGTAGTCATTCCCAGCGACGACGACGATTTAGTGGCAGGCGTGCCGCTGGTCGGCAAGCCGAAAAAGCTGCGCGCCCAAGGTTTTGCAGAACCGCAGATGAAAGTTAAAACCTGGCGCGCGTCGCCGCAAATCTTCCCCGCTGAGTTGGGAGCGGCCGCAGAGTCCAAACTCAAGGAGTGGGTAGATTTTGCGGTCAAACACTACGGCGAGCAAAGTCTGACCGAGCTGGTTGCCGAGGAGAAAGTCGCGATCGCGGCCGAGAAAGCTCCCGTTGACGATCCCGGCATCATCAAGCTGCGCGAGGCGTACAATTTACTTCACGACCAGTACGAACAATACACCTCAAAAGAACACGATGAGGTGGTAGGGGCCGGTGGTTTGCACGTCATCGGCACCGAACGACACGAGTCGCGCCGCATCGATAACCAACTGCGAGGTCGTGCCGGCCGGCAGGGTGACCCGGGTTCTACCCGATTCTTCCTCAGCTTGCAGGATAATTTACTGCGAATTTTCGGCGGCGATCGCGTATCGGGTTTAATGAATGCCTTCCGCGTAGAAGAGGATATGCCGATTGAGTCGAAGTTGCTGACGCGATCGCTGGAAAATGCTCAGAAGAAAGTCGAAACCTTCTATTACGACACCCGCAAGCAGGTGTTCGAGTACGACGAGGTGATGAACAATCAGCGTCGTGCCATCTATGCCGAGCGGCGGCGGGTTCTCGAAGGTCGCGACCTCAAGGATCGCGTCATTCAGTATGCAGAAATGACGATGAACGACATTGTCAACGCTTACGTCAACCCCGAGTTGCCGCCGGAAGAATGGGATCTCGATTCGATGGTCGCAAAGGTGCAAGAGTTCGTGTATCTGCTTCAGGATCTAACATCGGACCAACTTGCCGATATGACCGTTGGCGAGATCAAAGCATTTCTCCACGAGGAAATTCACAAGGCTTACGACCTCAAGGAGAACCAGGTAGAGCAATTACAACCCGGTTTGATGCGACAGGCCGAACGCTACTTTATGTTGCAGCAAATCGATACGCTCTGGCGCGAGCACTTACAAGCAATGGATGCCTTGCGCGAGTCGGTTGGCTTACGCGGATACGGGCAGCGCGATCCGCTCATCGAATACAAGCAGGAAGGCTACGAGATGTTCCTAGAAATGATGATCGACATTCGTCGCAATGTGGTGTACTCGCTGTTTGAATTCCAACCGCAAATCCAACCGCAAGCAGTCTAGAGTCGATCGAGTCCTGGGTGAGTTTTCAGGCTCGCAAACATTATTCTCGTGCTGCCGTCTTCTCGAGAATGCAATTGCCGATATGCTTGTGCATTTGCTGAAGAACATACCAGGTCAAAGAATTTTCGTGACGGATAGGGCATCCAAAATACTGCCATAGCCAGTTCGAGCAGTCACAACCTTTGGTGTGTTCTTCGAGCAGCTAGCTGCTCGAGTTTGCTCTACAATTTCCCCAAGTCACCTAATACCTCCTTATGTAGGTATCGCTATGTAGGTATCGCTTCAAGTGCTCCCGCACCCCTCGGTTGGATTAAATTCCTGACAGGAATGCACCTGGAATAGCAGCATAACCCTTAAAGAGCTCCAAACTCTGGATCATGTGCACGCGATCGTTGGCGACTACAAAAATCGAAAAGTTTCTGGTCTTCGATAAAAAAGGCTCAATGGCGAGAGAAAAATCGGGCTCAAGGATGAATGCAAGGAGTTGTCAAGTTTTTTTGGGAAACAAGTCAATCTCAGTCGGTGAAGCACTCTGGATGCTCGATGACAAATCACGCTATGGCCGCCTCCCAGTTCGTCAGCTGTATTGTCCATTGCACGGAAATCTTGCCAGCGCTAGGTAGGGCTTGCCGAAAAAGGCTAAAATGCCCGCAATGAAAGGTTCTCAGCTTTTCTATGCCAGAAAAGTGCAAGGTTAGGCACCAGAGCCTTAAAACCCTTTCAATTGGGCCGTGAATCCGAGGAAAAAAGCTGGGGCTAGATCATAGTAACCTGATGCCATAAGCTCTCTGCCCCCTAAATTCGTTAGTGGACTTTTTCTGCAAACCCTAGGCAGAGCAACTTTAAGACCGCTGTCTCTGAAGGAGACGACCCATTGGTCTTCAATACCTTCCGCAAAAGTTAGCTTCGCGATCCAATCGCGTTGGTCGTGTAAATCACTCGCTGAATTTCCAGTAGTAGGTCATCGAAGCACGCGGATGACCTGTTCCCAATGCAACAACACCATTCAAGCTGATGGTTTAGTAGGAGGCGTCAAACTGCCTGGCGAAATTTGCCAAGGCATCAGCCATATCCTTAATCCTGCAAGAGTAAAATAGCTGTTCCCTCCGAGCATCGAGTTGCCTAGCGAAGCCGCTGTAGGAAACCGTTACGCTTCTTCGATGCTTGGTTCTCTCCCTCTGTGTAGTATCCCTGGGCGTAGTAGTAGTAATAGCTATCGGGTTCGTTAGCGGGAATCACGCCATTGACCACCATGCCAACCACGGGTTGCCGCGCACGTTCCAGAGCTTCGCGCGAAGCATCCACGTTCGTGACATTAACAATACCGGGTCGAACAACCAACAATACGCCATCGGCAACTTTGCCGAGAATCAGAGCGTCGGCAGCCACTGCCAAGGGCGGGGTGTCGATAATGATGTAGTCATAGTGATGCTTAGCCTCGTCCAACAGCGTGGTCATGCGCTGAGAGTCTAAGAGAGCGACGGGGTTAGGTGGTATTACTCCTGCAGTCAGCACGTCCAGCTTGTTGCCGTCTTGCCCTTCAGCGTGAGCGATTTCAGCGACGCTTAACTGTTCGACCAAGACATTACTCAAGCCCGTCGTATTAGCCAACTCCCACACTTGGTGTTGACTCGGACGGCGCATATCGGCGTCGATGACGAGAACGCGATTTCCCAACTCAGCTAGTGCCACGCCTAAATTAGCCGAAACGGTAGACTTACCCTCACGTGGGATGGAGCTGGTGACAGCGACGACCTTGAGCTTGCGATCCGTGGTGGAGAATTTGAGATTTGCCTGCAACATCCGGAATGCTTCGCTCATCGACGAGCGCGGGTAATCTCGGACAGGCAGCGTAACTGGTCGCGTTCCATCTACCGGGCGATTGAATCGACCAAAGAGTGGAATCGACCCTAGCATGACGTAACCAAGACGGTTCTTAGCCTCTTGAACGGTTTTGAGGCTCTGGTCGCGGACATCAAGGGTTATGGCCGTAGCAGTTCCAATCAGCGCGCCCACGATGCCACCAGCCATCAAGATGAGTTGCATGCGCGGCCAGATTGGGTTTATCGGCACAAGTGCATTCTCGACAACCCGTGCATTCCCAAGGTTCTGGTTTTCGGTGACGCGCACTTCCTGCAAGCGTTGTAGGAGTGCCTCGTAGGTCGATTGGGCGGCATTTAACTGGCGCTCTAGTTCCCGCTGTCCCTGTTCGAGGCGCGGAAGCACGCTCGCGCGGGATTGGTAAGCTTCGCGCTCGCGTTGCAGGGAGCTGAGGCGACTGCTCGTCCCGAGGCGATCTACCTCGGCTCGAACGAGATCTCCAGTCAGCTGGATTTCAACTTCGCTTAACTGCAGGGTGCCGCTCGCAATTGCCACATCCACGGGGATAGCTCCACCTGCTGCTGGCGACTCGCTGAGAACGGTCTGTATGCGCTCGTTGAGAACCTGCCGCAGGGCATCGCGGCTCTCGACAAGGCTCACGATCGCCGGATGCTGAGGCTGATAGCGCGACTCAGCAACGGCAAGTTCGGACTCAATGGATTGATAACTCTCGAGAGCATCCCGCACGGCCCTCGATTGGGTGAGCGCGCTGGCAGCTAGGGCTTCGGCGGACGACAAGCCGAGCTGTGCTGATAGTTCTTGAATACGAGCCTGGGTATCGTTCAGGCTGGTCTGGGATTTGACTAGCTCTTCGTCGATGCTACCGAGCAGGCGTACGGTTGTTTGCGCCTCTTCATTGAGGACGATGATACGGTTGCGTTCCTTAAAGCGACGTAAAGCTTCCTCGGCCTCGCGTACGGAGCGCTCGGTGAGGGGAAGCTGCTCCTCAATAAACTCGCGGGCCGCAGCAGCTTCCGAGCGGTTAATGCGGACGTCGTTATCGCGATACACCTCCATGAAGCTATCAACCACGCGGGCGGCCTCTTCGGGGTCGGTGCTCTGGTAGGTTAGCTCGAGGATGTGCGTGTTCGGGACTTCATACACCTTCAAGTTGCCGACAATATTCTGCGGTGCCATCGGTGTACCATCCGCATTGCGGATATCCAGCCGCTCAATAACTTGCTGGCCGATGGGTAATGAGCGAATGATTGCCGCTTCATTAGCCAAAAGGGTATTGCTAGTGGAACTGCCTCCGCTAAAACCAGCAAAGGGAATAGCACCATCGGCGGTTTGCAAGAGCAAGCGCGCACGCGCCTCGTAAATCGGCGTCTGGCGAGCTGAGTAGATCCCGGTTAGCCCGATTGTCGAGATCGTTACGAGCGACGCAGGCAACCACCGCCGTTTGAGGATCGACCAGTATTTTTGCAGGTCGAGAAAGTCGTCGTCTTGGCGCAGGTTGCGATCGATAGCTTCCATCTCTTAATCCCACTGACTGCGGGCAGCAAACTTCGGACCAACTTCGGTTCTTCGGTACTCTGTCGACGTCCTAGCAGCTCCGGCAGCGGAATACTGCGTTTTGAAGCGAGTTTAGAATATTTTACAGCAATTTTGGTCTCTTTCCAACCACCGGTCGGATGCAGAGCACACGATAACCCGTGCTCCTCAATTAGTTACTCTACCCAGATCTCCCAAGCGCGATCGGCAAGCGCGCGGGCAGTTTCGTAGTCATAGCGATCGAGCAGCAGGGTCGCGTGACCGAGTTTGCGCCCGGGACGCGCAGTTTTTCCGTACCAATGAACGCTTGCGCCAGGGAGGTCCTCGAGGCGACGGCGCTTGTCACGGTAGTCGCGATCGGCGTGCTCGTAACCGAGGAGGTTAACCATAACGGCTCCATCGCAGTGTAAGGCAGTGGCACCAAGGGGCAGTTCGGCAACGGCTTGCAGCTGCAAGGCAAACTGCGAGGTATAGCAAGCGTCTAGTGTGTAGTGACCGGAGTTGTGCGTACGCGGGGCAATTTCGTTGACCAAGAGACGATCGCCAGCATCGAGAAAGAATTCGATCGCGACAATACCGACAATATCCAAGGATTGCAACAGCGTACGGGCAATCTCGCGGGCGCGATCGCTGACGGCAGTGCTGACGGGGGCGGGGGCGATAGCCCAACGGCAGACTTGCGCGACTTGACGAGTTTCGGTGATGGGAAAGGTGGCGATGTCGCCGGCAGCATTACGTGCGGCGACGATCGCCAATTCGCACTCGAAGGGCACGTAAGCTTCGCGGAGCAGGGCGGGACGATCCGGGCGCTGCCAAAAGGTTTTCAGATCGGAGGGGTCGGAAAAGATGAACGTGCCGCGACCGTCGTAGCCGTGGCGGCGGGTTTTTAGCACCAACGGCAGCGTCCAATTTGGGTCGAGGGGGCGGTCGGGAGCGATCGCTTCAAAATCCGGGACGGGCAACCCGGCAGCAAGCAAGCAGCGACGCTGGTAGTACTTGTCGAGTAAAGGTGCAAGACTGTCCAAGCCTGGGCGGAAGCAAACCCCAGCAGCTTCTAGTCCTCGCAAGGCCGGCAAATCGACCAACTCATTTTCGAAAGCAATCGCGTCGCAGTAACGGGCGAGTTCGGCAGTGGCGACGGCGTCGTCGGGCGCGCCGTAGAGGACCTTTGCTGCACGGGCAACTGCCGGATCGTTTCGGCTGGCAGCCTGCACGACGAGTTCGATGCCAAGTTTGGGTGCCTCGCCAGCGAGCATCCAGGCCAGTTGTCCGCCGCCGATGACGCCGATCCGTTTTATCGTCATGGCTTTCCTGCTGAGTCGTTACTTGGACGTTGTGCGTAACCGGCAACCGCAGCGAGGTAGAGTCACGTTGCGGTAGCGAGGGGAATCTTTACGGGCACCGCAAGGACGCGCGGGTGTCGATATGGGTTTGGGAGTTGCGACCGGAGGCGCGCTCACAGAGTTCGCGTACCTGAGCGCCGTCGAGAATAGCACCACTGAAGTCTGCACCAGTAATGTCCGTGCCATCGAAAGTCGAACGTAGCAGGATTGCTTCGGCAAGAATGGCGTCGCTGAGGTCGGCACCTGTCAAGGCGATTTGATCGACCATCGCGAATCGGAGGTTCGCTCCGTGCAGGTTGGCTTTAGTCATGACCGAAGCGCTGAAGATGGAACCGCGCAGGTCGGCGTGACTGAAGTCGGTCAGCTCGAGATTGGCGTTGGAAAATTCGGCGGCGCGCATGACTTGCCCGGAAAAATCGCGACCGGTGAGTTCGGCGTTGCTGTAGGACAGAGGTGGTGGGTAGTACTTGCTAGCCTGGGCGCGAGCGGGCAGCGGCCCGAGTGCGGCCCAAGCAACGCAGGCGATCGCGAGAAAGTGCCAAAAGCGGATCATGGTCGCAGATAGAGAACACGAGAGCAGGATCGTGCAGTGCAGTTCTCACCCTAGCATCGCGACGGTTCGGGACGAACGCGCTAGGGTCAGCCGCAATCTCGCCGCGCCGACGTGGGTTGGGGGTGACGATCGCTCCATGGACCCGGCCAGGGAATGCCGCCGACTTCGAGACCGCAGGTGTCGCTTTTGGCAGTGAGACGCGTGCGACCGGCGCGATCGCGC
This sequence comes from Rubidibacter lacunae KORDI 51-2, assembly GCF_000473895.1. NCBI lineage: Bacteria > Bacillati > Cyanobacteriota > Cyanophyceae > Chroococcales > Aphanothecaceae > Rubidibacter > Rubidibacter lacunae. The sequence continues at coordinate 72,545 of NZ_ASSJ01000008.1, forward strand.
AGCTCCAGAATCAAACGACCGTGCATCGTATCGCGGCAGCAGTAAACTAGACCGCGCTCGGTAGGCGCGCGCAGTAGCGTGCCGGGACGGGAGCTCGTCCCGCTGAGGGAAACTGTATAGTCGGTATTGCGCGCCTGCATCTTCCATTCTCCCCAGGGCTGTACCTGCCAGTGCACCTCGGCGTTCCAGGGAACGAACTCGTAAAACATGCCGCGATAGTGCAAACAGATGAGTGCTACGTCTTCGTCCCACCACAAAATCTCGCGCCGGCCACCACCAGCGGTTAGGGCTAAGTCGGGTTCGTCGTGAAAGCTATTGCAGTTGAGCCAGAACCACGTGCGTGGAAAGGCGCGACCCCAGTTTTTCTCGCTGTAGGCGGGCGCGCCGGCAAACTCGTAGCGTACGCCGTTCCAGTCGATCCAGCCCGTGGCGCGGCCGTGCGCCAGTAAGATCTGCCAGCCTGGCTCGAAGATCGGCAAAAATGACAGCCAGCCGGCGGTGGATTGTTGCGAGCGCTGCGGATTGCCCCAGCCATAAACCGGCTGGATGGTGTAGTGCCATCGGCACCAACGCCCGCTCCCCGGATCGCGAATTGCGCCTTGATTAAGCTGTGCGGTTGCTTGATAGCCCGAACGTACCTCGGTGAAGAAGGTCTCTGGATCCAGTTCCCGCAGTAGATCGTCGCGGACCGTGTCTGCGGCAATGTGACCCAGCGCAAGGCGGTCGCGATCGGCCCAGAATCCGCGCGGATTTGGAAAGGTACGACAAAGGTAGCCGTCATCGGGACCGAGAATCTGGGCGGCACCCCCGCTGTGGGGCCGACCGCCTGCAGGATCCTCAATGGAGTACATGAACGCGAACGTCTGCGCACGCTCGGGTAGCGTTACGCGATAGTACCAGCCTTCGAAAAAACGTTCGCTGCTGCCTGTCCAGTGATAGCCGCTGTGAGGGGTCTGTAACGGGACGGCGAGCGATCGTTCGCTGGGCATTAGCAAACTGATGAAAGATGTAGCAACGGAAGAGAGCGTCCGGTCATTGTCCGGGTCAGGAATTTGGGCTTGTCTTTTTTCTAGCCTTGAGATGCTCGAATTGACTCCTCAACAGCCATAGTAAATTGCTGGAGATGCATGAGACATCAAGAAAAAAAGGCCTTTACTCTCGATTTAGCTAGAGCGAACCCGCTTTTAGCCCGAGGGTGGTTTTGAGAGGTGCTCGATAACGATGAGCTGAGCGATGATAATGGACGCGAAAGCCGTCAGCTGCTCTAAGTAGCAGCGTCCCTGAATGACTCGCTCGCCGCTCGTTTGACAGCGAGCAAGGACGACCCAATCCTTAATCCTGAGGCGATCGACTGTGCTTGCCGTCGAAGTCGAACATCTAAGCAAAAATTATCCTGTTGCCGTCAAGGATCCCGGACTGGCGGGGGTGCTCAAGCATTTCTTCCGCCGCACCTATCGCGACGTCAAAGCAGTTCGAGATATTAGCTTTACGATCGCCAGCGGTGAGATCGTCGGATTCTTGGGGCCGAATGGGGCGGGTAAGACAACTGCCCTGAAAATGCTATCGGGATTGATTTACCCCACAAGCGGTCGCGTGCACGTGGCGGGGTTCGTACCATACCGTCGAGAACGCAAGTTTCTGCGCAAGATGAGCCTTGTGATGGGACAGAAACAGCAGTTGCTCTGGGACCTGCCGGCAATCGACTCGCTACGGATAAATGCCGCCGTTTACGAACTGACCGATGCGGAGTTTCGGCAGCGCGTCGGGGAGTTTACGGAGTTGCTGAACCTGGAGGGCAAGTTATCGCAGCCGGTGCGCAAGCTTTCCCTCGGAGAGCGTATGAAGGCGGAGCTGCTGGCTGCGCTACTGCATCACCCGCAGGTGTTGTTCCTAGACGAACCAACGCTCGGATTGGACGTGAATGCTCAGGAGGCCGTGCGAGGTTTTTTGCGAGCTTACAACCAGCGATATAGAGCCACGATTTTGTTGACCAGTCACTATATGGCAGATGTAACAGCGCTGTGTCCGCGCGCAATTTTGATCGCGAAAGGCAATATCTTTTTTGACGGTTCTTTGGATGGGCTGCAGGCTCAGTTTGCCCCTTACCGGGAAGTGAAAGTGGAACTCGTGCAACCGCTGCCGGAGGAAAAGCTGTCGGCGTTCGGCGAGCTGCAGTCGGTGGACGGTCGCGAGGTTCGATTTTGCGTGCTTCGCGAAGATCTGACGGCAATGACAGCACGCTTGCTTGGACAACTAGACCTCCTCGACCTGACCGTTACCGACCCGCCCATCGAAGCGACGATCGGCCGCCTATTCCGGCAAAGCAATCAGTCTTCAGCGGAGTCAGCGGCTGACACGGTGCGTTAGACGGTCCCCTCAGGAACGCATCCCAACCCGATCTACTTCGGATCGCCGCCGGGTAGCAATCTGGGCAATACATCCCCGGTGTGTTCCGCTTTGTGGTTCGAGCACTCCATCCCTCTATTGTGCACGACATACTTAGTACAAGGCGCATTTCGGAGAGAGCGCTCAGCGCTTTAGCGCCATTGCCTTCTGCCTGGCTTGGCAGCGTTCACTCCTCGCGAAGGCTGCCAAATTACCTACCACCGGCGAAAATCTGCCTCGCGCCTGCGGTCATAAACCGTGCAATTGGAAACAGAAAACTTGCGTATTCGTATCTACCTCGATCGGCTGGAAAACCCGCTCTTTTGCCTGGCACGAACTAGCAGATTGCCATCGCCATAACGGCAGTGGAGGTTCCCACCCGGACACGGTACCTAGGACGTATCGAATGTTCGATAACCTGGCGATACTGGTCATCGAACTCAAGGAGCGTATCCAAGTTCTAGAAGCACGGTTGAGGGACTTACAGGTAACCATCGCCCATAGCTGGAAGACTCGCTAACGATTCCACATTTCGACCCGAGTCGCCACCTTTTGTCGCCAGGCGATCGCCGATGCAATCGCCAAGCCACTCAACCATGCTTGCGCTACAAGATGTCGCCGAGTTGCTCCGCATCCGAGTGCATATGTACCTTTAGAGCCATGATGAACTCGTGTGGGGATTGCTCGACCGCAGCTAGCAAGGGTTACCAGAGCGCGCGAACCGGAGGTTGAACCTCGGGTCTGGGCGGCGGCTCGAAAGCCGGCTTGACGAGAACGGATCCCTCAAGAACGAGAACCTCTACAGGAGAGATTGGTGTCCGCGCGGCATCTACGTAGAGTCGTTCATCTGCTTCGTAGATAATCATTCCCGGTTCCAGAACGGCAGCTTCGACTCTGTCGATCGAGAACAGTTCCGTCTTGTCTTGTCCGTTGAACGCCAGCATGACACTGGTTTCATCGACAGCAACAACTGACGCGCGTCGCGGGATAATCGGCCGGAGGTCGTAAGGGTTGCTGTCGAGATCGTACGTAACCGGTTGGGCGTTCGCTGGAGCTGTCATCCCAAGTCCGAGCGCGAGCAGAGTGGCAACGCTGGCAAAGGCACTGCGGAAAATCGCAACCATGATGACCTCCGGTTGGAGTTAGAATTACCTCGCAATCATAGCAAGGAAAACCTACACGCAGCCACGGGAAGCGATCCGTTGTTCTCTACCAGTTATCCTTTCCAGGAATTTTACATGGATGCCATCAGAGGGGCACGCACGCCTATCGATCCAGCCTGTTATTTTCGACTACCAATCTGTCTTTAGATGCCGGTTCCATCAACCATAGCCAACCACTATTAATCATCGAACTGCGGATATCGGCAGAATTAGGTAAAAACCGCAACCGGTTGAAAATGGTTTGCATGATTGTTTCTACACAAAGGGAGTGAGTGGCGCGCACCGCTTCAACAGTCAAATATCACCTGAGCCCAGCGACAGGACGGTTGCAAATACCTACGGACGTATTTTGTTCCGCCAGGTTGAAGCGCGCATCCGAATAAACCGCATATCCCTCTTAGGGTACCGAACTCAGCGGTGGCGGAGATTACGGCATCCGTAAATCCTAGTGGCAGCGGTTACCCCGATACAATCGTGATAGAAACTTTTTCAGTGGATTATCGGAGGAACTCATGGGCAACGCAATTCGCGTTGGTAGTTTATTCGGCATACCGTTTTATGTCGATCCCTCCTGGTTTTTAATTTTGGGTTTGGTGACGTGGACCTACGGCAGCATTCTGGATGCCTCTTCAGGGCTGCCAGGTGTTTTGCCCTGGCTCCTAGGCTTAGTATCGGCACTTCTGCTATTTGCCTCGGTGCTAGCTCACGAATTAGGACACAGCCTGGTCGCGATGCGTCAGGGTATTGGCGTGCGTTCGATCACTCTATTTATTTTCGGCGGGCTGGCAAGTTTAGAAAAAGAGTCGGATTCTCCCGGCAATGCTTTCTGGGTAGCGATCGCAGGACCAGCAGTCAGCTTTCTGCTTTGTGGTTTGCTGCTATGCGCCATGCTGTTTACCGAGGTCAGTGGAGCGCTATCCCAGGTTATTGAACTCCTTGCTTCGATCAACTTCGTGTTGGGCACGTTCAACCTGATTCCAGGACTGCCGCTGGACGGGGGGAACATACTAAAGTCCCTGATTTGGAAGATTACCGGCAATCCCTACAGCGGTATTCGCATCGCCAGTCGTGTGGGTCAGGCAATCGGCTGGCTCGGGATTGCAGTGGGTGCTCTGTCGGTTCTGCGCATAACGCAGTTCGGCAGCTTCTGGATGTTGCTAATCGGTTTGTTTTTACTGCAAAATGCAGGACGCTCGGCACAATCCGCAACGATTCAGGAACGCTTGGACGGATTGACGGCTGCCGATGCCGTAACGTCCGACAGTCCGGTTGTCTCCGATCGCATTTCGCTGCGCGAGTTTGCTAACGATTTCGTGATCGGCAAGAGCAAGTGGCGGCGCTTTCTGGTTGCCGATGCCGAAGGCTTTTTCGTCGGTACGCTGAACGTAGACGACCTGCGGGGAGTGCCGACGTCAAACTGGCCCTCCGTCCCGGTGCGCGAGCTCACGCAACCGTATGCCGAGAAGACGGTTCGGTCGGATCTGCCGCTTTTACAAGCAATCGTGATGCTTGAGGAGCAATCGCAAACCCAGCTCCCAGTGGTCCGCGAAAACGGTATCCTCGTTGGCTTACTAGAAAAAGCTGCTATCGCACAACTGCTCCAGCACGACGTGCAACCAGCATTTGCTTCGGAAGCATAGCTATCCGAGCACGACCTACAATCAGAAGCTCTGCTATTCGATTGAGAGGCTGCCGTGGAGGTATTTGCCGAGATCCTCGGCCAGGAGCGAGCGGTCGAGTTGCTCTCGACCGCTAGTGTGCGCGATCGCATCGCTCCGGCCTATCTGTTCGTCGGTCCGGCCGGTATCGGCAAACGCTTAGCCGCCGACTCATTTGCTGGGGCACTGCTCGCTAGCGGAGATGTGGCGATCGCGCCGGAACGATTGTCTTCTCACCCGGACTTCATCCGCCTCCAGCCAACGTACCGAGAGCAAGGCAAGTTACTAACCGCAGTCGAAGCGACAGCTGTCGGGCTTAAGCGCAAAGCTCCACCGCAAATTCGCATCGAACAGATTCGGAGTCTGGCCAGGATGTTCGCTCAGCCGCCCCTGACGGCCCCGCGAGCGGTGGCGGTCGTCGAAGAGGCCCAGACGATGGCGGAAGCGCCAGCGAATGCATTGCTCAAAACCCTCGAAGAACCCGGCCGCGCGACCATAATCTTGCTAGCGCCCAGTGCCGACGCGCTCTTACCCACCCTCGTGTCGCGCTGCCAGAGCATTCCCTTTCAGCGCTTGTCAGCAACTGACATGGCGAGCGTGTTACGCCGCTGCGGTCGTGCCGACATCCTCGAGCAACCGACTTTACTGGCGATCGCACAGGGCAGTCCCGGCGACGCTCTCCAGGGCGACAAGCAGCTACAATCAGTTTCCCCAGATTTATTGCAAGCGGCGATTGAGCTGCCGCATCGAGCGGCTGGACCGCAGGCAATCGCGGCGGCACTAGATTTAGCAAAAGCAATTGCAAGCGCTTTAGACGTGCCTGCTCAGCTGTGGCTGACGGATTATCTAATGCATTGCTACTGGCAGCAGGTTCTGGAGGGAACCACCGCGCAGTCGTCTCTCGCGCACCTAGAAGACGCGCGCAAGGCTTTACTGGCTTACGCGCAGCCGCGGTTGGTGTGGGAGGTGCTGCTAATGCAGCTTGCAACCGCCGCCGTGCCGTGCGCCCCCGCCTGACGCGCTCGACAGGAGCATCACCGGCCCTAAACGATGAGACCCCGGCCGGCATACCTCAACACATGACATCCCGTACCCTGACCAGTTTTTATCTCGCCCGATCGGCCCGACCTCCCGACAGCAGCTTGATATGCTCGTGAATAGTCCGCTCGACATTCCGCCACCTCTGCACGAAGCAGCGAGTCCATGCCAGTAAGGGGATCTGCTCCTACAACCGAGCACGCCGCTCGATTTCAGAACTTGCAAGCGCAGCTACGCGATCGCTGGCAAGCGATCGACGATCCCGACAGCGACAACTACGACATCCTCGTGGTGCCGTCGTTCAGCGTCGACCAAGAAGAAGGTGGCAAAATTCAAGGGCTCTTGCATTACGAAGAGCGCTTGCTATTCTCGCTGATTCGGCTGCGGAACCCCCACGCCCGACTGATTTACGTCACGGCGATGCCGCTGTCGCCCGTCGCGATCGAATACTATCTGCAGCTGCTGCCGGGCATCCCCTTTTCTCACGCCCGAGACCGCCTGCTGCTGCTCACTGCTTACGACAGCTCGCTGCGCCCTTTAACCGAAAAGATCCTCGAGCGCCCGCGTTTGATCGAACGCATCCGCCTATCCCTGCGACGCGATCGCGCCTACATGGTTTGTTATAACTCCACCGCGCTCGAACAGGAGCTGTCGCTGCAGCTCGGAATTCCGCTGCTTGCATCGGATCCGGGCTTGCTCTACTGGGGCTCGAAAAGTGGCAGCCGCGAGATCTTCGCTGAAACCAGCGTTTTCCATCCCGATGGAAGCAAGTGCGTTTGGAACGCCGAAGACCTGGCCCGCGAAACTGCTCTGTTGTGGGAACGTCAACCGCACCTGCAGCGCTGCGTCGTCAAACTCAACGAAGGCTTCTCCGGAGAAGGGAATGCGCTGCTGGATCTGCGCTCGCTGACTGGCGTTGCTCCCGGACAGAAAACGCGCGGCGAGAGAGTTGTCGCAATTCTGAGGGCTTTTCCTAGTATGCGCTTCCAGGCTGCTGGCGAAACCTGGGATAGCTACGCTCGGCGTCTGCCAGACTTGGGCGCGATCGTCGAGGCTTTTATTGAAGGCGAGAAGCGATCGCCCAGCGTCCAGGGCTACATCACACCCAATGGCAAGGTCAAGATTCTCTCTACGCACGATCAGATCCTCGGCGGTGCAGACCAACAAATCTATCTGGGTTGTCGCTTCCCCGCCGATGCAGAGTATCGCTTGCGACTTCAGGAGTACGGCTTGCGCGTGGGGCAGGCACTCCTGAAACGCGGCGCAATGGAGCGCTATTGCGTAGATTTTGTAACGGCTCGGCGGTTCGATGGCAATTGGGACATCGCAGCCGTGGAGATTAACCTGCGTAAAGGGGGCACGACGCACCCGTTTATGTTGCTGAAGTTGCTCACCAACGGGCACTACGACACCCAAACCGGCAGCTTCTTCAGCCAGCAAGGACAAGAGAAGTTCTATATCGCCAGCGATAACTTACAGGCATCGCTTTATCGAGGACTGCTGCCGAGCGACCTGATGGACATCATCGCCCATCACCGCCTCCATTTCGACAGCAGCACGCGCACGGGCAGCGTTTTTCACTTGCTCGGAGCGCTGTCCGAGTTCGGCAAGCTTGGTCTGACGAGCATCGGCAACTCATTCGAGGAAGCAGAAGCACTCTACCATCGCGTCGAAGCCGTGCTCAATGAAGAAACCCAACACTATGGGGACCGCGCGAACTTATCTTCGCCGACCCTCCCGATCGCCGGACTCTGTCGCGACTGAGGCTCGAGCCAATCTATACCTCTATCTTTGGAGGCGCGAGCGAATGGCTTCCACGCGTTTGCGGTTGACGCCGAGATCCGATTGCCCCAAGCGCGACGCCGAGCGCACCTGCACGACACCTGCGGTTTCGTCGCGGTAAAACTCCACGTCGTCCACAAAGCCCATTAGCTGGCTTTTGAACTCCGCGTATAGGTAATCGTCTCGAGCCTCGACAACTGTCGTACGCTCCATGCTTTCCACGATCGCGCGTATCTCGGGAATACCGTTCAGGGGCAGCGATGCGATCGCGTGTTCGGCATCGTCATCGTAGCTGCAGACGCAGTTAGGTGAATTCGGGCAAGAGAGCAGTTTGCCATCGCGCACGCCCAAATTATCCGGTCGCTGTCCTGAAAAATCGAACATGATTAAAGCTTCCAAGCTACTGTACTGCTTGCATGAATCTCATCTTGCGTCCCCTAACAGTCGCTACCGTCGGGCTTCTCAGAAAATGCATCCCATCCGTGCAGGCGGAGTGTTCCTGCTGCAATTTTCCCGCGAGGGGCCCGACTGCAGCCAAGTGCCTGACGCGCACTTAAGCAGCTTCTGCGACAACTGAGTCTGCCGTCAAGAGCCGCACTGCCTGAAGGTATTGCTCGTCTGTTTCCGTTCCCACTTGCTGGGGCGCGATCGTCGGTTGCAATACTTCGTAATCCGGTGAGATGCCTTTTTGGTGGATATCCGTGTGATTGGGGGTTTCGTACTTTGCCACTGTCACCGCCATGCCCGATGCATCCGGGAGCTCGAATAACGATTGGATCAAGCCTTTCCCAAAGGTACGTTCGCCTACAAGCACCGCGCGCACATTATCCTGTAGCGCCCCAGCCAGAATCTCGCTGGCACTGGCCGATCCGCCGTTGACCAACACCACTAGCGGTGCATCCGTAATCGATCGCCCCTCGGCTTCGTAGCTGCCAAGCGTCCCTTGTCGGTTGACCGTGTAAACGATCGTGCCCTCATCGATCCACAGCCGCGCTACTTCAATACCTGCCTGCAAGAGACCCCCCGGATTGTTGCGCAGATCGAGAACGAAACCCCCCGCCCCCCGCGCTTCCAACTCTGCTACGGCCTGGGCGACTTCCGTTGCCGCATTAGCACTGAACTGCGTCAGGCGGATATATCCCACCGGCACATCCGCTGAATGCGTATCGAGCTGAGCCACCACCGGATTCAGTTCGATGAGGTCGCGCACGATCGACACATCGCGCTCCCCGTCCGTGTTCGGCGATCGCACTGTCAACATCACCGTCGTTCCGACCGGCCCGCGCATCAGCCGCACCGCCTCATATAGCGTCAGTCCCTGTGTTGGAGTTCCATCAATGGCTAAAATTCGATCGCGCGGCTCCAGCCCGGCGGCATCGGCCGGGGAACCAGCAATCGGCGCTACCACCTCCAACGCCCGCGTCCTCGAATTGAGATCGATCTGCAACCCCACGCCCGAAAGCTCTCCCGCCGTACTCACCTGCAAACTACGATACTGCTCGGGCTTTAACAGGCGCGTAAACGGATCGTCCAGCGAGGCTAGCATCTCCTCGATTGCGGCGTAGGTCGCCTCCCGGTCGGCCGGAACAGCTCGCAACAAATCCCGGCGGACAAACCACCAATTCTGATGGTTGAATGTACTGTCGAGATACGCCTGATTTACAATCCGCCAAGCTTGAAGAAGCATTTGCTCTTCATTGCCATAAGCTTTTGCCGAGGGCAAACAGACCGTCCAGCAGGCGAATGTTAAAACTATGAGGGAGATCCAGCGGAACCAAAACTTGCGCTCGCACATGGGCAGTTTGTCAAGAATTATTTCAATAATAGGCATAAAAGGGAATTGTATTAACGATTGTAAATTTACGTTTCGCACACTCCAGTACCTTATCCTAGGATCGTATTCGGCATTGGAGCGAGCTACTACCTTCCCCAACCGAACGTCGGTTGGGTCAGTGGCTGCAACCGCCTCAGCCTTCCTGAATTGGCTTTAGAATCAGCTCTAAAGCGAATCCGACTGGTTGCCGATGCGGCAGCATTCGCGACCGGCAAGTCGACGATACCGCGTCGGACGCTAGCCAAGATGAGAAAATCCCCTTAGCAGCAGGAACTCCGGCTTCATGTTTTCCAAGCAGGTTACCGATTCCAAGGTATTCCAGTGGTTCGACGAGCGCCTTGAAGTGGAAGCGATCTCGGACGACATCTCGAGCAAGTATGTCCCGCCCCACGTCAATATTTTCTACTGCCTGGGCGGCATCACGCTGGTGTGCTTCATCATTCAATTCGCGACGGGCTTCGCGATGACGTTCTACTACAAGCCCACTGTCACAGAAGCGTTCACGTCAGTGCAGTACCTTATGAATGAAGTGAACTTCGGGTGGTTAATTCGCTCGGTTCACCGCTGGTCTGCGAGCATGATGGTGCTGATGATGATCCTGCACGTGTTCCGCGTGTATCTGACGGGGGGGTTCAAAAAGCCTCGGGAATTGACCTGGGTGACGGGTGTCGTCCTCGCCGTGATCACTGTATCCTTTGGCGTCACCGGTTACTCGTTGCCCTGGGACCAAGTTGGCTACTGGGCGGTCAAAATCGTTTCTGGCGTCCCGGCAGCGATTCCCCTGGTCGGCGATTCGATCACCGAACTGATGCGCGGTGGCGTGAGTGTCGGTCAACCAACTCTGACCCGGTTTTACAGCTTGCACACCTTCGTACTGCCCTGGTCGATTGCGGTATTTATGCTGCTGCACTTCATCATGATCCGCAAGCAAGGTATTTCCGGCCCGTTGTAAGGCTAGCTCGACGTGAGTGCGTGGGTTCGAGAGCTTTGACAGAAGGTCTTCACGGGATTTTAATTGCTGCTGGCGAATACTTCGGATTTACAATGCGCGTTAACGTCGCAGCAATTAGTTGTCTCTTTATGGGACACCCTCGGCAAACGTCGCCCATCATTGTCTGCCGCTTGCATCGCAAGTATATTTTTGGGCACCTCGATTGATTCCCTCGAGACCGAAGGTCGGCAAGGCACAGGGCATTTCGTCCGCGGGTCCGCCGCTATTCAGCAATGTTTCGAGGTGCCCGTGTTCTTAACTAACATTTTGCAATCAGAGGAGAAACCCGCATGTCTACGCTGAAGAAGCCAGACCTGAGCGATCCCGTTCTGCGTGCCAAACTGGCCAAGGGGATGGGTCACAACTACTACGGCGAGCCTGCCTGGCCGAACGACCTGCTGTATGTCTTTCCGATCGTAATCATGGGTACGATCGGCCTTGTGGTTGGTCTGTCAGTAATCGACCCTGCGATGATTGGCGAGCCGTCCGATCCGTTCGCAACCCCCCTAGAGATTCTGCCCGAGTGGTATCTCTACCCGACGTTCCAACTGCTTCGCATCCTGCCGAATAAGCTGCTGGGCATTGCTGGCATGGCAGCGGTTCCATTAGGGTTGATGTTGATACCGTTTATTGAAAGCGTCAACAAGTTCCAGAATCCGTTCCGCCGCCCGGTAGCAATGTTCGCGTTCCTGTTCGGAACCGTCGTAACGCTGTGGCTTGGGGCCGGAGCAACGTTCCCGTTGGATAAGTCGCTGACATTGGGCTTGTTCTAAATCCGGTAAGTTAAAACCGGTACGGTAAATAAGATAAACTCCCCGAGCGCAGTCCGTCCGTTGCCCAGGTGGTTTCTAAAAAGCAACGCTAAGGGGCAGACACGGTCTGCCCCTTAGCGTTTCGAAAAAGGAGTCCCTGCAGATGGGGGAACAGTTTAGGCAGGGATTTCCGGCGAACCTACGGTCGAGCAACCAACCCCTGCTTGCAGCTCTCCCGGGAGGGGATAGGCTCAATACCCCCTAAAACGGCAACTACACATGGCGCGATCCCCAGCAGCGCGAGAGTCCCATTCGCTCGAGCAAGGCCGTCGCCCACCTCTTCGTACCGGCAAATCCGTGCAAATTCTTAAGTCTGCTCGGCAAGCATTGCCAGCCAGTGTTTTTTTTCGCTATTCAATTAGCGTGGGTCCGTTTACTCCCGAGAAATTTACCTGTCTGCATGCTAGCTACCAGTAGCGTCGCGACTTCATCAGAATTTAACAGCACGCCTGCAGCTGGAGCGGTTACACCAGGGAGCGGGTGCGGCAAATGCCCTTATCCGCCCTCGGCCCGGAGTTTAGCAGCCGGTGCGCACCAAGCGTCCGTCAGCCCTCTGCGACCCTAACATCCCGCGCACAACATCACGCGAATACACTGCGAGAGTCATGACCGAATTTCCCTGGCTGACAGTCATTATCTTATTCCCGATTCTGGCATCGTTGGCGATTCCCTTCTTCAACGACAAGCAGGGCGAGATCGTCCGCTGGTACGCGCTCTGCGTCGGATTGATAAATTTCGTACTCATCATTGCGGCTTTCTACTTAGGTTATGACCTCACCAACCCCGAACTGCAGCTAGTCGAAAGTTATTCCTGGGTACCAGAGTTGGACCTTAACTGGTCCGTTGGCGCAGACGGTCTGTCGATGCCGCTGATCGTCCTCACCGGATTTATCACTACGCTGGCAATCCTGGCAGGCTGGCCGGTGACGATGAAGCCCCAGTTGTTTTACTTTCTGATGTTGCTGATGTACGGCGGCCAAATTGCGGTATTTGCCGTCCAGGACATGTTGCTGTTTTTCCTGGTATGGGAGCTAGAGCTAATTCCGGTATACTTACTGCTCTCGATTTGGGGGGGCAAGAAGCGTCTGTACGCAGCAACGAAATTCATTCTTTACACCGCTGGTGGCTCGCTGTTCATCTTGGTGGCAGCGTTGACCATGGCCTTTTACGGCGACACGGTCACGTTCGACATGCGATCGCTGGCGGCTAAGGACTACGCGCTGGGTTTCCAGTTGTTGGTGTATGTGGCATTTTTCATTGCCTATGCCGTGAAGCTACCGGTGTTCCCGCTACATACTTGGCTGCCAGACGCTCACGGTGAAGCCACCGCACCCGTGCATATGTTGCTGGCTGGCATCCTGCTGAAGATGGGTGGTTACGCATTGATACGCATGAATGTCGGGATGCTGCCGGACGCCCACGTCTATTTCGCACCCGTCTTGGTTGTTTTAGGTGTCGTCAATATTATTTACGCGGCGCTGACCTCTTTCGCCCAGCGCAACCTCAAACGCAAGATCGCTTACTCGTCAATTTCGCACATGGGCTTCGTGTTAATTGGTATGGCGTCGTTCACCAACCTCGGGTTGAATGGAGCGATCCTGCAGATGGTCTCCCACGGCTTAATCGGCGCGAGCTTATTCTTCCTGGTGGGAGCAACTTACGATCGCACTCATACCCTGATGCTGGATGAAATGGGGGGTGTCGGTCAGCGGATGAAAAAGATGTTCGCCATGTGGACGACCTGCTCGCTAGCATCGTTAGCGCTACCCGGTATGAGCGGTTTCGTCGCCGAGTTAATGGTGTTTGTGGGTTTTGCCACGAGCGACGCCTATAGCACCACTTTCCGCTCGATCGTCGTTATCCTAGCCGCAATTGGCATTATTTTGACGCCGATCTACTTGCTCTCAATGTTGCGCGAGATCTTCTACGGCGAAGAGAATAAGAAGTTAACCGCTCACGAGGTTTTGGTGGATGCCGAGCCGCGCGAGATCTTCATCATTGCCTGTTTACTCGTGCCAATTATCGGGATCGGGCTTTATCCAAAAATCCTGACCCAGATATACGATTCGACGGCGATCGCTTACACCGATCGGCTGCGCGAGTCAGTGCCGACGCTTTCGGGTACAACGGATGTGGCACAAGTGCTGCTGCGTGCTCCGACAATCTGGCAGGAGTAGCACCCTAGCCCCTGACGAAATCGTTTGGAACGACGACTGGGCGATCGCCCTCACCTTTGAACTGGAACAAAAATGACTTGGATCCTTTAACTATGCGATCCAAGTCATTGTTATTAGTAACTACCTCGTTTTTTGTGACTATTTCCATGCCATTACACAAGGTGCAGTCCCGACATTCAAGTCATGAATGGGGCGTACTAGGCATCGCGACCGACCGATGCGGTTGAAAGGATAATTACTTATGGCGTCCTGCTTGGACAGGGTCGCGTTAGATGCAGACCAAGGGTATTTATACTTGAAGGTTTGCAAATAAATGTAACTCAATTACCTGGGGGTGCACTTTGTATGTCTAGATCGTGAAAGACAGATCGGGTGATGGGGCTCACACTAGTAGACCGCTTTCCGATCGCACCAACTGCTGTAAGGAGTTGCAGCAGTATACAAAGATTTAGTCGAGCTGATTTTATGGCGATCGCCCGCGACTTGATTGGTTTGGGTATCGGAGTTTTAGTTAGTTCGGCACTTGGGTGGTCGGCTACTATGCCTGCTGGCGCTCAACTGTCACCCCCTCCGGAGGAAACGTTACCGCTCCGGATCGACATCGAGTCAACTGCATCAGACACGCAAGAACGCGCAGATAGGTTGCTGCGCGCTGCGATGGAGTTTGTAAGCAACCAGCAGACTTTACGCTTTGAAGCCGAGATTACCTACGACAACGTTTTTTCGACCGGTGAGAAAGCCCAATACACCGCCTATCAGGAAACAACGCTGCAACGCCCGAATCTCCTGCGCACCGATTACTCCGGCAATTTACGCGCGACGCGTTTTTTCTATGATGGTAGGTCTGCCACATTACAAGATACCGATCGGCAATTTTATGCCACATCGCCTGCTCCGCCAACGGTCGACGAAACGATCGTGGCGTTGAGAGAGCGATTCAACGTCCGTCTGCCACTGTCGAACCTCTTGTCAAGCGATCCCTATGCCCTGATCGCCCCCCAAATTGAAAGCAGTCGGTATCTGGGCTTGAGCGTCGTGAACGGCTTGCCGTGCCACAGTTTGCTATTTGTCGGAAAGGATGTCAACTTCCAGATTTGGATTGTTGCAGATGGCGATCCTGTCCCCCAAAAGCTTGTCATTAACTATAAGAACTTGCCAGGTTCCCCTCAGTACTCGGCTTTGTTTGTGAATTGGGACTTCTCGCCAGCGATCGCCCCCGACACCTTCGCGTTCGTCGCTCCAGAAGGAGTTGGCCGCGTCCGCTTCATTCCGTCTACAGACGATCTTCCCTAGTTCATCCTATTCTCGTAACCTAACCTGCCATGCTCGCGAACAAATCCCTTAAATTTTCCATTCTTGCTCTCGCAATCGGCACCCTGATGTTCCCTGCTGAGTTGGCACTCGCACGACAGGGCGAGGGTAGGGGCGGTGGCGATTGGGGTGCGGTTGCCCAACGTGAGCGTAGAGGGTCTCGAGGGGGCGATCGACCCTCCAGATCTGGAAGTGCGCGCGCGGGGCGTTCGTCTGGAGGCCAACGCGAGCGCAGAAGCAGTCACCGACATTCGGGTAGCTTCGATCGCGACTTGAAAGATCGCGGTAATGTCAACAGGGGCGATCGCCGGACCGATAGCCGTCCTAATGCTGGGGACCGCGAGCGGCAGCAAAACCGCAGCGAGAACCGCCAGAAGCTTAGCGATTCTCAACGCCGCGAGCTGGAGAACCGGCGCGATCGGGCTCGTGATGACCAGCGCTCGGATATCGAGGACCGACGCAGGGACCTTGAAAACCAGCGCGACCAAGCTCGAGATGACCGGCGCTCGGATATCGAGGACCGACGCAGGGACATTGAAAATCGGCGCGACCAAGCTTGGGATGACCGGCGCTCGGACATTGAGGACTTACGTAGGGACATCGATCGCGACATCGATATCGATATCGATCGCGATATTGATTTTGACAGAGACCGATGGCGCGGCGGCGGTTGGTACGGCGGCGGCTATTACGTACCTCCCGGTTGGGGCTGGGGAGCAGCAGCGCTGACGGCGGGTTTGGTTATCGGATCGGCAGTGAGTTCGGCTCCGCCCTATTACGAAACTGTTTACGTCGGTTCGACCCCGTATATTTACTCCGACGGTATCTACTTCGAACCGAGCAGCAACGACGATTACATAGTGGTCGCCCCACCAACGGGCGCAACCGTGCCGTATTTGCCCGACGGTTGTGAAGGGTTTTTCCTAGAGGAAGACCAGTTCTACGACTGCAGCGGCATTTACTACCAGCCCGTTCTGCTCGACGGTAGTTCGGCGTACGTAGTCATCGAATTGTAAGTTTACGATACGTCCTCGTTTTCCGATGAACAACTATTCTCCTCGCACAACAGGTTTTGCAATTCTGGCTGCCAAGTTGGCTGGCGCCATCTCGGTTTCGACGATCGCCTTCGGCACAATTGCGAGTTCAGATGCTGTTGCAGGGACTTATAGCGGGCGTTGCTACCATTCCGGTTCCAGCGACTTTAAAGGGTGCGATATTACCATCGAGTCGGAGCTAACGCTGAGTTTCGGCAAAGAAGAGTTCCAAGACGAAAATGCGGCGATCGCGGAGGGCTCGATTTCAAGAATTGCGACCGAAGATGCTAGCAATCCAGTGCCGGTCATTAGAACGCCCTTGAACAAAACCCGGCAGCAATACTTACTAACTCTAGGCGCTGAGAAGCAAGTGGCCGTGCGCGTCAATCTCGAGGACGCCCCTCAGTTCCAGCAAGAGCTGACGCAGTTCTCGGGCCAATACGTAAATTTTCCTGTGCCCCCGTCGGGTCCTTACAACGGACGCTGCTTCCATGCGGGCGAACAGGATATGAAGTCATGTTTTGTCTCGATTGCCCAATCGGAAACCGAGGTGATCTTTGAAAAAGAGGAATATCAATACGGGAACGTAACAATTCCGAAAAATGCCATTACTGCAATTGCTTCGGGCAACTACGCCAAGCGATTGATGACCGACACTGGCAGCATAATTGGCAGTCTTCTTATCGGACCGGCGTCGTTTATATCTCGCCAGTTTTACGACAAGGAATACCAACAGTACGTTTTAGACTACACGCAGCCGGATGGCGACCCCACCTCGATCGTGCTCCGTCTTCGCCGCCGCGATGCAACGGTTTACCAACAAGGACTTACTGTAATTACCGGTCGCTACATTGGCTTTGAGGAGCCGCAAACCGACACTGCGATCGATGTCGGCCCCGATTTCCTCCCCCGATAGTTGCGTTGCCTATTCAGAAAGAGCACCTCGATAATTCTCTCAAGACCGAAGGTCGGCATGGCACTACTGGCATTTCAACCGCCGGTACACTACGATCCCGAAATTGTCGAAGTGCCCAGAAGTAAGTGGTAGTGCACAAAATCAAGACCCGAAACGATTTAACAAATCGGTTCGGGTTCACTTGTTGGGCAACGGAGGGGAGCGTCCGGACAGTTTCCAAGGCGGAAGTTGCGAGAGCCGTTTGTTTCCGACTAGGGGCGTCCGAACCAGCTCCTCAACCGCTCTATCCTCTCAGCACTCCAATAGCTTTACGAGCTGACGGAGTCTGCGGGCTAGTAGGGCCAGCGCCAGTCGACGATATCCTCCCGATCCACGCCGTAGGTGTAAGCGTAGTTGCGACACTCGATCTGTTGGTTGAGGAACTTTTCCTTGGCATGTGCACCTGCTACCCTCAAGTGCGGGATGCGGTCGATCGCGTCGATCGCCAGGCTAAAACGATCGATGTTGTTGCGAATCGCCAACTCCAATGGCGTGTTGATGTTGCCCTTCTCCTTGTAGCCGCGCACGTGCATGTTGACGTGGTTGGTGCGGCGGTAGGCCAAGCGGTGAATCAACCAAGGGTAGCCGTGGAAGTTGAAGATGATCGGCTTGTCCAGGGTAAACAAGCTATCGAAGTCGCGATCGCTTAAGCCATGGGGGTGCTCGGTGTCTGGCTGCAACTTAAACAGATCCACCACGTTAATGAAGCGGATCTTGAGCTCCGGGAATTCCTCGCGTAGCATTGCAGTTGCCGCCAAGGCTTCCTGAGTGGGAATATCGCCGGCTGAGGCCATAACGAGATCCGGTTCCGAGCCTAGATCGTTGCTCGCCCAATCCCAGATGCCGAGTCCCTTGGTACAGTGCAATACTGCCGAGTCCATGTCCATGAACTGCAGGTGCATCTGCTTGTCGGCCACGATAACGTTGACGTAATCCTTGCTCTGCAGGCAGTGATCTGCCACCGACAACAGCGAGTTTGCATCCGGCGGCAGATAAATCCGCGTCACTTCGGCGCTCTTATTGCAGACTACGTCAAGGAAGCCCGGGTCTTGGTGAGTGAAGCCGTTGTGGTCCTGGCGCCATACCGTTGAGGTGATTAACAAGTTCAGCGACGGAATCGGTGCGCGCCAGTTCGTCTCGTGGCACTTCTCGATCCACTTCGCGTGCTGGCCGACCATCGAGTCGATCACGTGAACGAAGGATTCGTAGGTCGCGAAGAAGCCGTGGCGTCCGGTGAGCAAATAACCTTCCAGCCAACCCTCCAGAGTGTGCTCGCTGAGCATCTCCATCACGCGACCGTCCGCAGCAAGTTCGCCGCCATCAGCATCTTCCGGCAGGTATTCTGCCAGCCAGGTCTTTTTGCTGACTTCGTAGACCGCATCCAGCTTGTTGGACGTGTTCTCATCCGGACCGAACACCCGGAAGTTGGTCATATTGTCAGCCATGATGTCGCGTAGAAAGCGACCCAACGGGCGCGTGTTCTCGGCAATCGACTGGGCGGGCTTGATTACTTCGACGCCGTAGCCGCGGAAATCTGGCATCAACAAGTTCTGGCACAACAGACCGCCGTTTGCAGCGGGATTTGCTCCCATGCGCCGGGTGCCTTCCGGAGCAAGTGCCTTCAAGTCCCGCAGGAATGCACCGTTCTCGTCAAAGAGTTCTTCGGGCTTATAGCTCCGCAGCCACGCTTCAAGGAGTTCCAGGTGGGCGGGATTGGTCTTGGCATCCTTCACCGGCACCTGGTGCGATCGCCACGAGCCTTCCATCTTCTTCCCGTCAATCTCGCCGGGCGACGTCCAGCCCTTAGGCGTCCTCAGGACGATCATCGGCCAGTGCGCGAACCTGGCAACACCAGTGCTGCGAGCTTCTTGCTGAATCGCGCGGATTTCTGTCACGCAGCGGTCGAGCGTGGCGGCCATTGCCTGGTGCATGGTCTCGGGGTCGGAGCCTTCCACGAAGTATGGGGTATAGCCATAGCCTCGGAACAAGGCTTCAAGATCGTCGTGGGGAATGCGCGACAGGATCGTCGGGTTGTTGATCTTGTAGCCGTTGAGGTGCAGGATCGGCAGCACCGCACCGTCGGTAATGGGGTTGAGGAACTTGTTAGAGTGCCAGGACGTTGCTAGAGGACCGGTTTCTGACTCGCCATCGCCGACCATAACCGCGGCGATCGCGTCGGGCCTATCGAGCACCGTACCGAATGCATGGGAAACGCTATAGCCGAGCTCGCCACCCTCGTGGACCGAGCCGGGGGTTTCGGGCGTGCAGTGGCTGCCGATACCACCGGGGAACGAAAACTGCTTGAAGAAGCGCTGCAGTCCTTCCACGTTCTCGCTGATTTCGGGGTATACCTCGGAGTAGACGCCTTCGAGGTATAGCGGAGCCAGCACGCCGGGCGCGCCGTGCCCCGGTCCAGACAGAAATAGAACGTCGAGATCGTATTTCTTGATGACTCTATTGAGATGGATGTACGTGAAAGACTGTCCCGGGCTAGACCCCCAATGCCCGAGCAGGCGAGGCTTGAGCTGATCCGCTGTCAAGGGCTCTCGCAGTAGTGGATTTTCCTTCAGATAGATCATCCCAAGAATGAGATAGCAGCAAGCGCGCCAGTAGGCGTTCATTCTGCCGACCTCGTCGGGACTCAGAGGTGACCCAGTGACAGTGGAGCGAGCGCGCCCAAACGCACTAATCGTAGTGGCTGATGTCGGTTTCTCTGGTGCTGCCACCATAGCTATATCCTCCTGCAATCGGTTTATACCCAACAAATTAGCGCCATTATACTCATGACCGATAAAGAAATTGTTAAGATCGTTTTGCTTCGAAGAGGACGAGTGTTTCCTTAAGATCTGCTTCATGTTTCATCTGCAAAACGTAAAATACGAAAGGCATTCGAGCGATCGCGTAACAAGCAACAAGTTTGATAAGAAGGATGCATATAAGAACCGAAATAGTTCTGGAATCAAAGGCGGGATGGATGAGTCAGAACCAAATTTGGTGTAAAATCTACCTGCGAGATAATCACCGAAAGCTATATAGAAATGTATTACCAACAGCACGCCAATCGAGGACTGCAGCTGCTTTCTGAAGCATCGCGATTGAGTACTAGTGGAGAATACTAACCTTCTGAGGTGAAGCGTTGCTAATTTAGGGACTTGACGTGTCGGCTCGGCAGCTCAAATGAGCGGAGTTCTCCTATCACAACATCAGTTCATACAGCTCCGTACAACCTAGACTTGCAGTTCGATATCTGTTTCTTACAATATCAGGAGGTTTCTAGGGCATCTCGAAAAATTGCCGGATTGTGGCGTATCGGCGGCTTAAATGTTTGTGCTGTCGTGCCGACCTTCAGTCTTGAGCAAATTATTCGAGGTTCCTTCTAGGGTGTTTTCAGAGGCTTTTTGAATCAAACCTGAGATTGCCTTGCACGTCAAATCGCTCGATTCGAGAAATCTTCCAGGGTTGAATGAGTAGAAGTCATGAATAGGGTGTTTTAGACCCACTGGAGGACTTACGGGCACCTCAAAAATTGCCGAAAAGTGGCGTACCGGCAGCTGAAGTTCCCGTGCTTCCGTGCAGACCTTCGGTCTTGAGCGAATCGATCGAGGTGCCGCATAGGAAGACTGACAAGGAGCAAGTTTAGAGTGGGGTTTATGATTAAGAGAGAGGAGGCAGCGAAAATGAGTGGTGTTGTAATAGCAGTCAGCCGGAGTAAAACCCACACATTTACAAAAGTAAATCAGGAAAGTATCCAGCTTCTAACTGGTTTGGGAGTGCAAGATGATTCCCATATGGGCAAGACTGTTCAGCATCGATCGCGAGTAGCTGTCGACCCAAGCCAGACTAATTTACGTCAGGTTCATCTAATTCATGCTGAATTGCATGATGAGTTGCGGGCTTCTGGTTTCGATGTATCTGCAGGGCAGATGGGTGAGAACATCACAACACGTGGCATTAATCTGCTCGCTTTACCAACTGGTACACAGTTACATATAGGCAACAAGGCAGTAGTAGAACTAACGGGTCTGCGAAATCCTTGTACCCAGTTAAATCGATTCCAAGCAGGACTCATGGCAGCAGTATTAGATCGTGACAAACAAGGTAAGCTAATTCGCAAAGCTGGTGTCATGAGTATCGTTGCAGTTGGTGGCGAGGTTAGACCCGGCGATCTAATCCAAATCAAATTGCCTCCTGAACCTTACAAGTCTCTCGATCGGGTCTGAAAGATAATGATTTTAACCCTTTTCCTTCGAATAGTTTCGCCAGCCATCATGTCGATGTAGGGGACAGACAAATTCACCAATGGTGTTGCAAATTACATCTGCTGCCGTTTGTCCTGGACGTTAGGCTTCCCCCGTCCTCCTCAGATAGAATTTATTTGGGGGGTCTTCAGAGGGTGGCTTGCAGGGGGGCGATCTGTTATTCTCCCAGCAAGCACAACACCTGCAACATAACAGGTCGTCGAAATCAACAACCATAACTGAATCTGCAGGGACTTGCCCACCAGCTGAGATGGGTTCATAGATTTTAAGCGGAGACTCCAGTGATTTGAGGGCTAAATCGTAAGTAATTTAGTGCCATTTTAAACATAAGGCTATTGCTAGGCTTGACGAAAGATGGATTCTAGATGAAACACGAGAATGAGTGTAGTGGATTCTCCACATTTCTCACCAACATAGGTGAAATTGCTAGATTAGTCCTTAGTGGTTAGCATTGCTAATAGTCTTAAGTTTTGACCGGATTTAAAACCCTATGTAGCAATGCCAGCCAGACTAATTTTAGAGTAGTAGAACACAACTTTATTTAGGTTGGGTCAATGATTCCCTCACCAATCATTCGCACACCAGTTATGCTTGGCAAAAAGAAATAATCACCCCCGCGAGTTTCCACAAAGCGTGGCATATTAGCACAAAAGAACGGTATGCGCTTGCCCTTCTCGCCTTCAATGACCATACGACCCCCTTTCCCATCAGCGATCGTACCGTGGTTACCCAAGAGAGGATCTCTTTCGTTGGCTAATTTAAAATCATTGCCATAGTTGATCCACTGTTGTTGTACGAATTCAAACTGTCTCTCGATGCTCGCCCCCAGAGCCATAAAAATAATACCGTGGTCGCCATCGTCGCGGGCCGGATCGTCAACTTTGCCGTATGGCAATCCCCGTCGGAGCAGTCGGCGGCGATCGATCAATGCTCCCGGCGTCTCAAAAGCTTCCTTGCCGAATTCTAACGACCCACGAGGATTAGTACGGCGTGTATGGGAACTCACCGGGCAACGACTGCCTTCGAGATCGTCATCGAAATTAAACGCCTCCAGCTTCTGCCGCAATTCATAAAACTTGGGATCGCTATTCTCCCTTGCCTCGTGCAATTCCCTCATATGATCGTCAGCTTCTTTCTCGGTGGGGAACAATGCTAAAGGTGCGCCATTTGGCCAGCGTCCGGAAAATTTGGCCATTAATGCAGTTTTACCATCTGGGTAGTATTGGCCGACTTTGTCGATATAGCTCCGAAAAGACATTACATTCTGATGTAACTTACGGTACACCAGGAAAGTACCGTTAAGTGACAACAAACGCGGAATTGGTGCAACTGGATATTCTTCTGCTTCATCACGGTAGCCCAGGATAAATTCACCTGTTTCAAGTGGCTCCCAGCCCTCAGAGGTTTTGGGATTGCCGCGCGTGCGCGTGAGTTTACCACCTCCAACAACTGCAGCCGAATTGCGACAGCTGCCTTTGAAGTAAGGCTCACTAATGCCATCGACATAACCAAAGTGCTCTTTTGAGGTGGGAGAACCATCGGCATCCAGCAGCGCTGCTGCATCTTGATAGGGCAAGTTTTCTCCAGTCGAGCTGCGATGACCGATTACTTGTTCGACCTCATCATATCTATCGACAATACCGCATATTTCCTGATAGCGAGTTTCAAGTTGCTCGCTTTTTCTGGCATTGATCCAAACCATGATATCCACCGGTGTTTCTTGTTGCCAAATAGGATCCCAATGCTCTGGCGCGCTCGGACCATCATCCCCTAGAATATCTCTGCGGGCCTTCATGCCCATCATAAATTCGGGCGGGAAACTCTTCAGCGATTTTAATGGCAAACCTAGGTTTTTGAGGCCGGTAAAGGTGAAGGCAATATTTGTTGTTACAGGAGGAATTCTCACCTCGTTGCGCTTATCCCAAGCAGCACCATTAGTAATCTCTGGCACTAGGTCGCGAACAAAGGCTCGTCCTTGGCTCCCGCCCTCACCCAGGATACGATAAAAAATGTAGCGTGCTTTCGTAAATTCAAAGCGCCCATAGGCTTTGACGAGATTGCCTTGCACGTCAAAGAGGTCGATGTGACTTGCTTCATCGCGGTCAATGAAGCGACCATTTTCAACAAAATTGAGCATGACGTTTATACTCTAGTCAAGGGTTTACAAAGTCAATGCTGGCGAGATTCTAAAGGTCGGAGATTCCTTCTGGTTCGATGCCAATGCCCGCAGGCCAGAAGGGGCTATCGACTTCATGTGGTCTTGTAACCTCGACAAAATTGCGAAAGGCTTTTTGTAGTCCGACCGCATCGATCTTGCCAGTTTGAATTTGCGTTTGATACTTGAAGACAAAGTGGGTAAATGCCTGTCTCAAATACAGCGCTTTGAGCTGTTCTTTGAGTGAATCATCGGTGGAACCATTAAAGAATAAGGCATTGTCAACTTGACAGCGCTTAATATAGCCAACAAACGCATTTTCTTTTTTGTCCGCTGCCTCTTCTCTATTGACGCACTCAAAGCCAACGCAATTCTGCAACAACTTGGTTAGCTCCTCACCTGCATATTTCCACATTCCTCGCACATAATCTTCGAGAGCTTCGGGAAACTTCCAAAACTTACTGTAAAAATTGCCAGAGAAAACAATATAACTTGACTTTAAATGCTCTTCTATTGCTGGCTTTCCTTCGTAAAAAATATCATTGAGAATGTAAAAACGACATAGATAGGTATTGGGAACTTTAGCCATCGGGCTTAAGTCATCCACATCCATACTGTATTCATTTGAAGGCCATTGCTGCAAAATTTGTCGAGCATTGCTTGCATAGGATTGGCCCAAGTTTTCAGTTTTTTTGTTGCTTTTTATCGGGATCAGGGCAGTTAGTCCGTAGGCTTTTCCACTTTTACGTAATTTGCTTTTATTTAACATGGTTCACGTGTTTCCCTACGATATGCGATCCAGATAAATGCTCGAGAGATCGCTAATTTAAGAGGTTTAGTTAGTGGCGTTGCTCTACCGCATCCGCTGCTAAACTCACGATCGGTGTTCGCTCCATCAAGACAAGATCGTGTTGCAAATCGCCAAGTAAAACGTTGAATCTAGCTTGAAATTCCTCCGCCGAGCTATTCTCGGTATCTTCGATAAAGCCCAGCAATTTGGCCTTGACATTTTTTGCAGACTTAATATCGTTCGATGCAGCCATTGGATAGGCATTATAGTAGTGGTTCGTCCAAATCTGATTATATTCAATGTGATCGTGAAATGGCTTTATGGGAACGGACTTCGGGTATCGCACATTTTTAAACCAAAAGAAATCAAGTCCTGTAGGAATAGCCATACTGAACGAATCGACATATTGATCCCAGCTACCATTGAAATTGCTAAAGAAGAACATATACCGATATTTCAGTTTTTCTTTCGGCTGTTCTTTCCCTAAATTAGGAAACTGATTATCTGCCAGAATTACCCAACGGGCATAGTGAATAAGAGAAAGAGTAAGCAACCCTAGCAAAGTACCTTGACGCAGCTTGGCAAACAAAAAAATCAGGCGGTTGATGGGGGCGATATACCATGGTATTGGAGTTACCACGTTCATCGCATAGGATTTTCCAGCAATGTTTGACACAATTAGTTCCTGAGTAAGCTATTGGACAAATTAGACTTGCGTAATTTTAACTTCAAGAAATGAGTCTTTTAAGTCAAGCATTGAAGCAGCATTTATGCTTACTCTTCAAAGGGTGAGAAGTCCACTGGCTCGTGCCGTTTAATGTTGTTTTTTTCGTGCCTAAACTTAGAGATGGATTCGTATATGACTTTTCGGGCTCGATTGATCCCTCCCAGTGGGCGGTGCTCGGGGAGGGCATGCCAAGGATTAAAGGACAGTGTATTGCCATAGGCAAATTGCTCTGGCGAGTCAATTTTTTGGCGATGGATCTTAATTGTAGCCACTTTAATAAAAGGAGATTCGGTTTCACTCCAGCGTTTACTTGAGTCTTCTATTGGCATAGATTTTGAGTCATTCCTTAGTTGCACCATAAAGTCAAAGCTAGTTCCTTTTTTAGACAAGTAAGTTGACAATGCACTGCGCAGGTAATTTTCATCTGGACTATCAGGTATCTCACCAAAATCAGAGTCATTAGGTTTTGCAGAATATTTCACTATCCGATCGCCATACTGATAAGGTGTTGAACTCCAATAACGAGCTGCCAATGGATTGGGATAATTTTTGTTGGAGCGCAGCAAATTTATAAGCACTCCCGGGTTGAGCAAGAAAAATAACACGATCCTAACCTTGTGGCTCACCAAAGCGGCAATTAATTTTTCAAACTGATTGACACTTTTGGTTACAAACATGGGCGTGCTGATAAGGATAAAGTCATGTGTTGTGGCATTTTTTTCTTCTTCAAGGAGCTTTTCTCCTGAGACTCCCATCAACTTTATAGCCATCCCGCGGATATCTTTTACGTTATCTGGTTGTGGATCTGAATTCTGATTGGAGAAACGTATCCAAGCTTTGTAGCTACAGGGCTGCTTGAAGACCCCTATTTTTAGGTTTACTGGTATATTTTCTTCCACGATGAACTCCGCTTTTACCAAGCCATGCTGCTTTGGATGAGCGTCTCGCTGCATCCTTGCCGGGGGAGGATAATCTCGGGTCATCTTTGCTTGAAGCATTTGCTCTAAGCTAGCGGTATCCTGTCGTTCATTCTCGGGAATGTGCTCCAAATCCTTAGTCATGAAGTGGGCCTTTCTGATTCTAAGTTCTGTAGTTTTTCCAATCTGTTTTTCAGTCTTAATAATCCAAATTCAATCTTTGAGAAGTTCATCGTCTTGAAGATGAGATACTGCAGGCTTAATAAGGATGATTGTCCAGAGTACTTAACTTTATCTCTTGCGATCGATCGGGGATGAATAGTAAACTTATCATAAGTCTAGATCGGGAAGTTTAATTCAAAAACTATTGCCAACTTCTTCACAAAAACAAAAGTTTATTAACCACAAGAACCTCAACTACTTTTTCGTCAAGCACTGAAGGCTTCTTTAAAAGAGAGTAACTGAATCACAAACCCATAAGCCAGCTCTTGAAACAATTGGTATTAATCTGCAATCATTGCAAAACAAAGGCGAGCTGGTAGGGGTGGGTGGCTTCTTCCGGAGATGAAAATTAGGTTGGAGGTGTGCCTCCATGCTCGGATTGCCTCAAGGACCCCGCGGACTCCGCTCACCTCCAAGAAAAATGTCGCGGTAATCGAAGACATCCTCTATCGCAACTCTCTCTCTCAGGTTATCTCCAGACCCTCAGAGGGATCGAGCAGACCGCGAGCGCCTAAGCCCAGCAAGCTGTCCTGAACGAAGCTGGGAATTTTTTTCTCGCGGCAACTACGCAGATTGCCGCCAGCTCCCCCCGACAGGTGAAAAGCATCCTTGGGTCCTTAATTCTCCTCAACGAGCAAGCCTAGCGCATGCCACTCGAGCCTCTCAGCCAACTTAGCTTGCTGCTCTAGCGCTAATGACAGAGCGTAAGTGCCAATTTTCCCTCCCAGCACGTAGCGGCGGATATCGTATGGCTCGCTGGCATACCCGTCGGCGCTAAAACTTAACACCTTGTTTCATTACCAGTAGTTTCCGGCGCAACCTGAAAAAGCATTATTTGCGCATAACCAATTTCGAGTATCTGCAAAATGAGGAGGTATGTGCCATCGGATAGTGGGTCAGTGGAGTCAACGGTGAACCAGATTGAACGGCGGCTGAAAATTTCAGGGGCAAAATGGGAGACTGGCAATGTGCCGCAAGTGCTGGCACATTGATGCGCCTACCTCGACAAACTGCTTCGAATTCTCTCTGTAGAAGGTTACGGGCACCCTGCGGCATGTCCGTCCGCGTAACATTGCGATCGCCTTCAGAAGGGAAACTTATTAGGGCTGGAGTAACTACCGGCTCGAACGCCTCACGGTAAAGTGTTGGCAAAACGAACCCACTCGCAACGCTAAGGATTTAATTTGAGGGCAGAGATTGCAGGCATGTCTGTTTTACATTGCTTATTTACATCGCTTAGTGAGGCAGCTGCGAGCTTGCTAGCTTGCGAGAGCAAGACCATGGGAGCAAGATTGTGAGTAGCCCCGAGCGCCTTCGAGTTTTGCTCATTATCGAGCAGTGCAATCCTGATTGGGCTTCCGTTCCGCTGGAAGGATATAACTACTACTGCGGGATCGCCCGACATGCCGACGTCCACCTCGTTACGCACGGGCGAAATGCTCCTGCCCTTAGTCGTACGACCGATACACAAATCACCTATATCTATGAAGGTGTACTTAGCAAGCGGTACTACAAACTAGTTGACGGCTTGACCGCGCGCGGCCGCGTGAACTGGCCGTTGCGCAATGCCCTTGCCTACCCAATATACGAAGAATTTAACCGTCAAGTTTGCCGGCGGTTTTCGCCAAATGTGGAGCGTGGAGACTACGACCTCGTCCACGCCATCACCCCTATGATGCCGCGATATCCAGTTGCCATCCATCGCGCCTGTTTGCAAACGCCGTTTCTCTTAGGTCCGGTAAATGGCGGCGTGCCCTTTCCACCTGGCTTCGGTAAGATAGCACGCCAAGAGTCGGCGCAGTTCAATTTCTTGCGTGCAGTTGGGCGCTCTCTCCTACCGGATTATGTGGCGACCTATAAAAATGCCCACAAAATCCTTGCCGGCTCCACGTATACGCTCGAACTGCTCAAGCGGTTATTTGCCATTCCCGACGAACGCGTCGAGCTATTCTACGAAAATGGCATTGATGCTTGCTTTCTCGACCCAAGGGCACCAAGTGTTTCAGAAGATGGCAGGGTGAGACTTCTGTTTGTCGGACGTCTCGTACCCTATAAAGGTGCAGACATGATACTTGACGCGATCGCCAACCTCGACCCAACAGTTCGCGATCGCCTTGTCCTAACGATTGTTGGCGATGGCTCGGAGCGATCGCGTTTGGAGGAAGTTGTTAGGGATCGCGGTCTGAACGCGTCGCGGCTGACGGTAGAATTCGCCGGCTGGGTGCCCCAGGCTAAAACTCTGGAGTACTACCGTCGAGCAGATATTTTCTGCTTTCCATCAATACGCGAATTTGGCGGGGCTGTGGTGCTTGAGGCGATGGCTTGCGGATTGCCCTGTATCGTCGTTGACAATGGTGGCATTGGCGAATACGTGACCGAGCAAAATGGGTACAAAATTGCCCCGACATCGCGCGCTGAAGTCGTTACTCTGCTCGAGCAGCATATTTCGACACTGGTCACCAACAACAAACTACGAGCACAAATGTCAGAGCAGGCGATCGCCCGCGCTCGAGAATTTACTTGGAGCCATAAGTCCGAGCAGCTGTTATCGATCTATCGCGAATTGATAGTGAGTTGTCGGGCAAAATAGACCGTCACGGACGATGAAAATTGGCTACTTGATACCCGAATTTCCGGGTCAAACACACATCTTCTACTGGCGAGAGCGGCAGGCTTTGGAGCAGCTTGGAATTGCAGTCGATCTGGTCTCGACTCGCCAACCCAAGAAAGGCATCATGTCTCATACATGGACGGAGGAAGCCTGCCAGCAGACAACTTATTTATTCCCGATCGCGGTCCGATTCTGGGGAATTGTCAGCGAATTGTTGCGCAGCGGACTGACGGGATGGTGGCGTGTCTTTCGGGCAGTTGCCACCGCCGACGATGTAAAAGGTGCAGCAAAGTTGCGAATGTTGGCGTTAACCGTCATCGGAGCCGAGCTTGTCAGCATCGCACGCGATCGCGGTTGGCAACACGTCCACGTCCACTCCTGCGCTGACGCTGCCAATGTGGCTTTTTTTGCATCACTGTTGTCGTCGTTGACCTACAGCTTGACCCTACACGGTCCACTCACAGACTACGGTTCCAATCAAGCTCAAAAGTGGCAGAATGCTGCATTTGGAGTAACCATCACGACCAAACTGGCTCGCGAGGTCAAAGAACGGCTTGTCGGTCACCTGCCGCCGCAGCTTGAAGTCGCGCCTATGGGCGTGAATGTAGAGCGGTTTACGCGTCGAGATCCCTACATTCCCTGGCAAAGGAATGGCAATGTGCGTTTGTTTAGCTGCGGTCGGCTCAATCCATGTAAGGGGCATGCAGAAACACTTGAGGCAATCGTTATACTTCGCCAGCAGGGCTTTCCTATCGAGCTAGATATTGCTGGCGAAGACGAGCAAGGTGGTGGGGGGTATCACCGCTACCTCGACACGCTCATCAGCGAACGCCAACTGACTGGTAGCGTCCGCCTGTTAGGGGCAGTTAGCGAAGAAACGGTCAAATGCTATCTGGAAAATGCTCATTTATTCGTTTTGGCAAGTTGGCATGAGCCTTTAGGCGTTGCCATTATGGAGTCGATGGCAATGAGCGTTCCTACTGTTTCTACAGCTGCGGGTGGTGTTGCCGAACTGATCGACCACGAGAGTGATGGACTGCTGGTGCCGCCGCGATCGCCAGAGCGCCTTGCCGATGCAATCGCGCGTTGCCTTCAGTCTCCCGAACTGGCGCTCCATTTGAGTCAGAGGTCGCGCGATAAAATCGCCTCCAAGTTCCATCATTTCCGCAGTGCGACACAACTTGCCAACTGTTTACAAACAGTCCTCAACGGTAGCAAATAACCTATAGCTATCAGCTTTGAATCGGGGATTTCAAACCATGAACAGACCTCCCTCAAAATTGCCGATTGGATTTTACTTTTTTGCCCTGAGTCTGACTTTTATCCTGCTCGGCAACAGTATCCGAAGCAATCGCGAGCTGCCAACGTTTACACCGGTTAGCAAGAGTGTCGAGTTCGTGCCGACCTTACTGGCACATGCCGAGGGAACAGCGATCGGAACGAACCTAGCTGGCGCGATCGATTACTCCACCGAGTATCCCTTCGTTGACTTGTTCAAGATGTCGCGTCCGTGGATTCCGCAGAGCAATGACGAGTTCAATACCAGGGAGTACGATGCCCTCGATCTAGACGAACGCGGCTGGGTCCGCTCTCTACCCGAGACAAATGCACCCGTTCGGTACAGACGCGTTGTTACGCTGATGCACTATTATAACGGCGGAGAGTTTGTGGTTCTTTACGACGGTGAGGGAACCTTAGAATACTCACTAGACGTGCAAAAGGATCGCTCGAACTCGCAACCGGGACGCGATCTGCTGGTTGCAAAAAAGCCTTCAGATGTCCGGATCGGAATGAACGTTGTTGCCACAGATCCAAACAAAACGGGCAACTATATTCGTAATATTCGGGTGCTTCCCGCCGAGTTTGAAAGTACTTACCAGGAGACAATATTCAATCCAGTTTTCCTCGCGCGCGTTGCTCCCTTCTCGGCATTGCGATTCATGGACTGGATGAGTACTAATAATTCCGATCAGCAAGAGTGGTCGAACCGCCCCCAGGTTGATGATGCGCGCTACTCAGTTAAGGGCGTACCGCTAGAACTCATGATTCGTCTTGCCAACGCGTTAAACGTCGATCCGTGGTTTACGATACCCCATCGCGCCACTGATGAGTACGTCGCAAACTTTGCACAGCTCGTTCGCGAGCAACTCGATCGCGGACGCCACGTGTATGTTGAGTACACAAACGAAGCTTGGAATTCAATTTTCGAGCAGTTCCATTGGCTGCTTAACAATGGAATCGTTACAGCTGCAGACGAACCCGATGACTACCGTCGCATATTGACGTCTTACACCCTGCGCGCCCTGCAAATCGGCGACATCTGGCGCGAAAACTTCCAGGATAATGGCCGCACGACGGTTGTATTGGGAACGCAAACAGCCAGCCGCTATGTTGCTGATGTCGTGACGTCATACCTTGAGTGGGCCCCTCCAGGGTCCTACAGCCACGGTTTTGATGCCTTGGCAATTACGGGCTACTTCGGACGTTCGATGGGTGCTCCTGGCAATGAAGAGGTGGTTCAAAGCTGGCTCGACGGTGCTCAAGGCGATCCTTTTCAGATAGCGATCGCGCAGCTCAAAGATGGCAGTATCCTCGGCTCAAACGATTCATTAGTGCACGTCAAGGACGACTTTGAATATTACAAACAGCTCGTTGTCGAGCATCCGCATCTCAAAGAACTTCTCGCCTACGAGGCCAACTCCCACGTGGCGGGCTACCAGGGAGTCCAGAATAACGAGGAACTGACGCGTTTCTTTATCGAACTGCATCGACGACCTGAATTTTACGATTTATATACGCAGCTGCTGGAAACATGGCAAGATTCCGATGGAGTGCGAACTTTGTTTATGAACTTCAGTTCTATCGGCACTCCTACCAAATACGGCAGTTGGGGCGTCCTTGAAAGTGTCGAGCAGACCTCGTCGCCCCGCTATTCAGCATTAGTTGACTTTATCGCTCGCCAACAAGCCAGCTAGTGAGGAGAATCAATTCTTGAGCTTGCAACGGTCGGTCGCAATAAAGCCAATCGCGGCAAGCCCTCGGCGCGATCGCCGAGGTACCGCGCGAAGTCCCAGAAGCTTGGGTTTCCTGCTGAGGGTAAGCCTGCAAAGACTCCGCTACGCTTTTCTTCGTCAGCGCAGATTCCATGAAACTTAAGTTAAACGCCTAAACAGATTTTAGCGACTACTACCACCATTGGCTCGATTCAGGCCCTCCTGGGAAGAGTGGAGCTAAGGGCCTCCTGAGCCGTACCAAGCTTGGACCTAACCGCCTTCGGTAGTTCGACCTGCTCCACACAGCCGGCGAACCGATCGTACCTTTTGAGGTGTGCGGACCATTAGCGAGGCAATAACCCCGGTCGCCTATTGGCGGTCTATCACAATCCTTTTGCACACCGAGCATTAGAGTAGCTAGGATAGCTGCAGTTCTTGTTCTATAAGGAATCCGCGTTTAACGATTACGGGCTCTATATCCGAACCATACATCAATTGACACTCAAATATGTGCATGCTATATTTCGAAAAAGATTAGTTGTTTTGGCTCGTAGCGATCCGAGAAACTTCCGTCCAACAGAAGCTCACGCTACGAATTGAGAACTAATTATGGCTATTTGCCAAACCTGGCCTAACTCAAGAAAAGGAGCCTT
>NZ_ASSJ01000009.1 GCF_000473895.1 Rubidibacter lacunae KORDI 51-2
ATTGCCAACTTGATGTTGTGCGTGAGAAGACCAGCACTATTTTTTGGATGGATGTCTTCGGAAGTTGATACTCCTATAGATGTCAAGGAGCGATCGAGGACAGAATTCCAGTTTCTTTGAGAGCTGGAAGCGGCGGATGAGATTGTAAATCTCTCTCGCTACATACCGTTTCAGAAAGCGGAAAATTTCTTGCTTTGACAGACCTTTGGCTTGACGCCGGTCTATTATGGAAATTGGCGAAGCGACTGTCTTTTTGTAGTTGCCAAATTGTAACGAAAATATCTGATCGCATATTAGCGGCGTTACTGTTGTTTTGTAGTTTCCGGATCGCAACGACAATCTAGGTCGGTAGCAGCTTCGTTGAGTCATTTACCCCCTCT
This sequence comes from Rubidibacter lacunae KORDI 51-2, assembly GCF_000473895.1. Classification (NCBI taxonomy): domain Bacteria; kingdom Bacillati; phylum Cyanobacteriota; class Cyanophyceae; order Chroococcales; family Aphanothecaceae; genus Rubidibacter; species Rubidibacter lacunae. Next base: position 381 of record NZ_ASSJ01000009.1, read on the forward strand.
GGTGGCTGCGACCAGCCCGAGGTCGGGTGTCGAGAGACCAATGTTCAACTAATGCAGAGCACTCCAGCGCGACCCTTTACGACGAAGGGTTTCTATGCGCAACCGCCTGCTTGCGAAAGCTCTTGGCGTTAATCTCAACGGTGACCGTCATGACCGATCTATCGTACTACTGCCGCCACGTTCATTGTCGAAACTGCAAGGGTCTCGTCTTTGTTTGCTCTTGACCCAGGCTGCGTATTTTGTGAAGCTGACGATTCGGCGAGCTGCCATCAGCACCGAACTAGCTAAAGCCATAAGTCGGGCGGCTCAGCCCCGTTGTGGTACGCTGATAAAGCTATCAACCCTGGATAAGGTTTCAGCTCGACGCGTTTTCGTCGAGCTAGCTGCACACTGTTCCTAAGTAAAGGAAATCAGTCTATTGCCCAAAGTCTCCTTAAAAACTCTATTTGAGCATTAAGCTAATGCAACTTCTCGTAGGGGTCGTCGTCTCTGTTTCCCAGAAAAGGACCTTTCCTGGGTTGCGATCTCGGGGTTCTTTCGCTGTAGCTCCTCACTGCCCCAGACTCGATCCTCCCCTAAGCAGTTGTGGCAGTATCTGAAGTAAGACCTGAAAGGGGGTGTTTAAGGACG
>NZ_ASSJ01000010.1 GCF_000473895.1 Rubidibacter lacunae KORDI 51-2
GCCTCTGTGATGCTCTCCGCCTGGAAACAGCAGGACGACTTGCATTTCCTGTTCGCGAGCTGAACTTCGATCGCGCCGGCATGTATGGCGATTAAGAGGCAAGGTTCAAACGGATCTGGAGCGATCGCCCGGAACGATTCTTCAATGTCAGCATTTAAACTGCTGCGGCCTTGCCGGTGCTAAACAGTTACTTGGCGCAATGGTAGCGGGGTTGATCGAAGATACGGTTCTGCTCATTTGTGCAGAGAATATCCATACGCGTTTAGCAGAAAGGCAATTGGAGTTCTTCAGAACACAGCAGGGAATGGCTTCTGTCGCTTGCAAGGGTCTGCAACTCGATCCCGTCACGGGCTAAATCTCTTACCTCATAGCAATCATGACAATGTTTGCAGATGCTCTGGCAGCTACTAATACCCCGGACATGTTTCGCATCGCACTCTTGGTGGGTAACCTCTTCGAGCTTGGGTACTAAGGTACTGTTTGCCTCGACAATAAAGTCGTCGATCCCATCGACGTTGACGTCTCCCTCACCACTGACACTAATGCTCAAGCTGTCGTCGGAGTCACTACCGTTGTGAACGAAGTCCTCACATCTTGCAGTAATTGATGGTGAAGTCGATCAGAAGTAAGGCGACTCCAGCCGGCAATTGAGTGAAAGGGTTATGGGTCAGTTCAAATCTCCAGGTCAAAGCCCAGGGCTTCCGGTCAGCCTCCGAATCGATACGAGAACATTTCCACCCTCCTCAGCACAAACCGAGCTCAGCAGAAGATCGGGAGGTGATGAGCCAACGATGGGAAAGTTGGGGGGTTTGACAGGACTGAACGCAGCGGCGTAGCCAACGGCCCGAGGCATCCTTCCGAAAAACAGTGTCGAATTTCTGAAGCACACCGTTAAGTTGACAATGGCCGATAGTCTAGTTGCGGCGCGCTCGCATCTGACTATGGTTAGGCGCGATCGAAAACAGCACCGAGCTAGGATCTGATAGTTTTGTTGTTGCTCCATCTGGGTGACGACTTTCTCTCCTGTCGGATGGCATTCAAGCAAGCGGTCTCGATTGGCGTGGGGCGCTGTGCGAGCAGTGGTTGGCAAAGCAGTTGCTAGAGCGCGCAGAAGCAAGCGACAAATATAGGGAGGGCAGACGATGCGGTTATGGGCGTGGCTCTTGGCAGGGATATTTTTGGCAGTGGGGTTGAGCGGCCTGCCTGCCAGCGCGCAAGTACCGGTGCTACCTTCGTTCGAATTCTCTTATTCAGAAACGACTGCGCCCGGTTTAGGTGCATTCGGCTCGGTTTGCATTCGCCTAGATGGGCAGTGCTTGTTTGAAATAGCGCCAGGGCACTCGGATTTCGGCGCGCGCGTGCGCGAGATCCAGCCCCGCATGAACCGCATTGCGCGTGCCTACTTTCGTTCCAAGGAACCTTCGCTGATTGTTCGCCAAGAGCCGGCCGGTGCGATCGTGGATCTATACGTGCAGGTTGGTGACGGCCCCGATGTTCGACTGATGAGTGTTACCAGCGAGGACGCTCGCTTAACAGCCTCGGCAATTCCCTCACGGGCCGAGGAGATAGCCGAGCGGATCCGCCAAGGCTTGATGGAAGCTCGTGCCGAACGACGTCCGGAAATACTCCGACGGCAGGCTTACATCGCTGGGGGCGTCCTGGGAACAACGTTAATCGCTAGCTTGCTCCTCAGGCGGCCCCTGCTGCGCTCGAAGCGCTCGAAAAAAGCTTTGGAAGCCGAGCGGGGGTTCCCCAGCCAGCCGATTTCGCAACAGCTGGATCGCAAGCGGCGCTTCAACGTCGCCGAGGCGGCGCAGCGATCGCTGCAGGTACTGCATTTACTTTTGTGGGTCGGCAGTGCTTGGTACGTCTTAGGCCTATTGCCACACACCCGCCCGCTCCAGGCATGGAGCCTTGAATCGTTACAAATCCCCCTAAGACTGGGGCTCGTAGTGTTAGCAACCTATGCAATTGCGCGTTTGAGCTACGCAGCCATCGACCGGTTGACGTCCGCCTTGCTCGTCAGCGAGCGTTTGTTGACACCGGAGGCCGGTTTGCGGTTGCAGTTGCGTGTTGGCACGCTTTCAGGCGTAGCCAAAGGTGCGGCAACGGTAGCGCTGGCGGTTGCAGCGGCGATCGTGAGCTTGTGGGCAATCGGGGTTAACATTGCTCCCCTGCTGGCCGGTGCGGGGATTATCGGCTTGGCACTATCCCTAGCCTCGCAAAACTTGATCCGCGACGCGCTCAATGGATTCTTCATCTTGCTCGAGGATCAATATGCCGTTGGCGATATCATAAGTGTTGGCGATCGCGTGGGTTTAGTGGAGTCCATAAACTTGCGGATCACGCAGTTTCGCAACTCGGAAGGGGCGCTTATTACGGTACCCAACGGAGAGATCCGCGCGGTTGCAAACTTGTCAAATCACTGGTCGCGGGCAGACCTTAAAATCCCGGTTGCCTACCAAGCTGATATCGACCAGGCGTTGAATGTGGTGCGCGAGGTGACGTTAACCCTCAGTCGCGAAGACCCATGGTCTGACCTCATCCTCGAACCGCCACTGGTGCTGGGTGCAGATGAGTTCGGGCAACTCGGGGTCGTCATTCGGGTCTGGATCAAGACGTTGCCCCTAAAGCAGTGGGAGGTAGCGCGTGAATGCCGCCGTCGCCTCAAAATTGCATTCGACAGTGCCGGCATCCAATTGGCCTTGACCCAGCAGTCTTTTTGGGTAGGCGGCAAGCAACTCAGCAAGCGAGCCAACAGCTCCCTCCCACACGGGAGCGAGTCTCCAATCGATGCTTGGGTCACTCCCGATGAGGGTGAGGATTGAAGCGATCGGCGGTCCCTATCCTACGGCACGATGAATGCCATCAGTCAGTAGCGGCCGGACTCCTTCGATCTGTTCATTTTGACGTCGATCTGTACACTTATAGGTATCTTCCGTAATAAGTACTTTTACATGTCTGCCGACCCCGGACTGCGCGCGCTGACCGGTCGCTTGATTCGTAGCTTGCGTCGCGATCGCCTCGTCCAAGCCACCACCGACGAGTTATTACACCACCTCAGCAGCGATCGCGTCTTGCTTTACTTCTTCTACCGTCAGTGGGAAGGCCAGGTTACTTTCGAATCGCTCAGCGATCCGCAATACTCCATTCTGGGCTCCACCGGCCCCGATGATTGTTTTGGCGATCGGTATGCCGAAGATTACCTTGCCGGCCGCGTGCGCGCGATCGCCGATGTCGAAACCGAACCGATTGCCGAGTGCCACCGTACCTTTTTACTCGACTTACAGGTGCGTGCAAACCTCGTCGTCCCCGTGTTAACCGAGCGCGGGTTGTGGGGTTTGCTCGTCGCCCATCACTGCTGTGAACCGCGCCTGTGGAGTGCCGAGCACATCGCTGCCATGCAAAGGGGTGCCAAAAACTTGGCAGCAGCTCCGTCGGTTGCACTCAGCTAGGTTTCCTACGAATCGTCGAGATAGCAAGTGCACCTCTGCCTTTCGAGTGCACGCTGTGGGAACGATTTCCAGGGGATTGCTGACAGAGACTTTTGCCGGGAGTTTCTGTTAGAAACTCCAAAAATGAGGAATAATAGTAACGAGCGACATTGCTAAAAAATTTGAGCCAAGTTGACATGTTGCCGCACGACCGGAGCAATGATGAATGTCCGAGCAATCGGACTGACTGGGCGTACCGCACGAGCGATTGCCTAGCGGCAACTGCGGTAGAAGTTTACGTGCGATTGCCTGGTGCTTACGTGCTTCGCAACCTCCAGCACCTCCTGCCAAGTTGGACGGCTCCGACCATTTGGAACGCAATCGTGCTTCAGCAGGCCGAGCTCTCTCTTGTCCAGCCGACCCCTCAAGTCAATGCCGAGAAAGACCGATTGCGCGAGCGCTTCCTCGCCCTCGGACGCTCCCTCTCCGAGGGGTTGCGCGCCCGTCGGTATGGCATTGAGATCGTAGATCCGCGCACGGGCTACCCACACCTCGGCCGGCGCGGCGATCGCCGCCACGATGACGTGACTGCCGTAGCCACTGCCCTTAACTTCGAGGTCGACGGCGATGTTTGCTCCTACCTCGTTCATCCCGAGTGGGGAGCAGCAGTCTACCCCAGCGTGCTGTTTTCTGCTGCTGACAGCACTATTCTCCAGCCATTGTTCCACGCTGCGGCCAGAGCAAGCGGGTGGGTGGAAGCAGATGCGAACGAGCTCGTTCTCTACACTGCTCCTGCGAGCCGGTCGACTTGAACGGACGGCGCTCTTCTTGGGAGGCTGGCGATCGCCCCAGAAATGACCGACAATAGCAGCGCAGTTCTAGTGGCAGCTCTAGGAGCGCAATAGTTCTCATGGTTAAGACGGCTTCGACGATGCTGGACTTGGGCACCCCCGCCCCTAATTTCCACCTGCCGGACACCGTTTCTGGCGACACCATTTCCCTGGAAACATTTGCCGGTAAACCGGCTTTACTAGTCATTTTTATGTGCGCCCACTGCCCGTTTGTCATACACGTGCAAGGCGAGTTGGCGCGCATTGGCAAAGATTATGCTAAACGGAACTTAGGGATTGTTGGAATCAGTGCCAACAACGTCGAAACCCATCCGGATGATGCTCCCGATAAGCTCAAGGCAATGGTTGAACACCTCGGTTTCAACTTCCCGCTGTGCTACGACGCCAGCCAGGTAACTGCCAAAGCCTATACGGCTGCCTGTACGCCCGATTTCTTCTTGTTCGACGGCGATCGAAAGCTTATTTACCGGGGACAGCTGGACGACAGCCGCCCCGGCAATAACGCACCCGTCAATGGCAAAGACCTGCGTGCGGCGATTGATGCCGTCCTGGCAGGTCGGCCGGTTGCAACCCACCAAAAGCCCAGCATCGGCTGCAATATCAAGTGGAAACCCGGCAACGAGCCGTCCTATTTCGGTTAGAAGGGGTAGAAGATCGCCGCTGTCCGGTCGGGGAACCACCTGCTTCTCGCTAGTACCCGAACCAGCTCGCTTGCTCCCAAGCGACCTCTAATCTTATAAGGGTGGCACTTAAGAGAGGTAATTGAAGAGCCATTCTAGACGTGCCTCTTCAATTGCTAGTGTGGCGCGAGCGCTAAGGTCTGGGACTATTGACGTTGAAATGTCGGACCTTGCGCGTCTCTTAAGCTGTATGGCAATCAACGAGTTGCTTCGGGAGATTACAATTTGAAACGACTGTGCATTCGGACTTCATTTTTGAAATTGTCCGAAGGATTCCTTCCTCTGCAAGACGTTGCTTTCCATGCTTTCCATCTGCCCGGTTGCTAGGGAAACGCCACGGTGAAACTTTACCGCTCGACGGATCAACCCTTGTGAGGGGCTGAAGATAAAGGCCAATATAAAGAAGCAAAATGCAACTAGCACTACAGTCGATCCTGAAGGCGCATCGAGGTAGTAGCTCAGATACATGCCAAGAATGCTTGAAAGAGCGCCAATAAAAGAGCCCACCCACATCATTTGGTGCAGTTCTTTCACGAGTAAATACGCCGTGACTGCTGGTGCCACTAACAGCGCCACCACCAGCAGTGCCCCCACTGTGGGCAGACAAACCACGATCGTGACGGTCATGGCCACAATCAGCGCGGCGTTGTACCACTTTACGGGCAAGCCGCTCGCCTGCGCACCGATCGGATCGAAGGTGTAGAAAAGCAGTTCCTTGTAAAACAGCCGAACCAAAACAATCACAAGAATTGTAATGGCGAGCGTGCCCCAAACTTCTATGGCTTTAACCCCCAAAATATTACCAAAAAGCACATGCACTAAATCGATGCGGTTGGCACCGGGCAAAATACTCACCAAGGTCAAGCCAATCGCCACAAAGGAGGATAAAATCAATGCCATCGCGGCATCGGTTTTCACGCGCGATCGCGACTCGATAAAATACAGCATTAGGGCACTAGTGACGCCCGCGACGAGCGCGCCAAAAGAAAGCGCCAAGCCTGCCACATAAGCAATGGGCAACCCTGCCATTACTGAGTGAGAAACGGTATGGGCAAGCATCCCCATCTGTCGAACGATCGCATAGCTGCCCACGACTGCGCAAAGAACACCTAAAAAGATACCGAGTAACAAAGCTCGCTGCATAAAAGCCAAAGATAAGGGTTCGAGCAACCAATCCAACATTTATTTCCCAACCGCTAAAGCAATAAAGCTCTAAACAAAGACTCGCGTTAAACCCCGCCCGTAAGCACGTTCGAGGTTGTCAGCAGTAACGACTTCCTGAGGTGACCCCTGCGCGATCAACCGCTTGTTGAGCAGTAATAGACGGTCGTAGAAGGCTAGGGACTCGCCCAAATCGTGATCTATTACCAGCAGGGTTTTACTAGCCTTGCGTAATTCTTGAAAAACATCAAAAATAATGTCTTCCGTTTTGCGATCTACGGAGGTAAAGGGCTCGTCGAAGATGTATAGTTCAGCTTCTTTAGCCAAGGCTCGCGCCAAAAAGACCCGCTGCTGCTGCCCGCCTGAGAGCTCGCCAATCGGGCGATCTTTGAGGTCGTAAATCTCGACCCGCGCGAGGGCCGCTTCAGCCAGCTCGCGCGCCTGAGGGCTGAAGCCTCGAAAGAGCCTTGCTTGGACTGTTTGGGCCATCATCACGGTATTCCAAACCGTAACGGGATAATCCCAGTCAATTTTGGAGCGCTGCGGGACGTAGGAGATCTTGAGAAGCTGTCGCCGCAGAGGCAAGCCCTGGAAGCGAATGACACCCCGGGTCACGGGAACCAAGTTGAGAATCGCCTCAACCAAAGTGCTCTTACCCGCCCCATTCGGACCAAGGATCCCGACAAGCTGCCCCTCTGGAATCTGGAAGCTAACATCGTGCAGTGCACGAACGCCACGATAGTTAACCGATAAATTCTGGATCTCTAGCATGGGCAATGGCGAAAGTGAAGCTGGACGGAGGCGTGGAGACCCCATGCGCTAGGGACCGAACCCATCCGAATTTGCAAGCACGTCTTACACGAGAGTTTATCAAAAGCTTGACATTGACGTAAGGTTGGCTAATCTAATGCTTACGCGGGGTACCACGGTCAACAAAATGGCAAGCTATTCAAAAAATATCAATATTACCGGAAGACCTATGCCATCGCACATTCTTGCGCAAAGCCTATCCAAAAGAACAAAAAATGGTGCGCGGCTGGGGGTGCTCCGCAAAGAGTACTAACAACTTTTTTGAGGATTGGGCAATCGTGTTCGAACTGTTCTCTCGCAAACACGCCGTCGCCCGCGCGGCGATTGCGACCGCTGCTGCCGTGGGATTTTCTAGTTGCGGTGGGTTGGAGCCGCCCGAAACGACTTCCGAGCAAACTGCTGCAACCGAAGCATCTGAAAAGCTGAAAATCGTTGCCTCCTATAGCGTTATTTGCAACCTTGCCGAGGAGATTGCCGCCGAGTTCGCCGAGGTCAAGTGCTTGATCGCCCCCGATCGCGACCCTCATACTTACGAGGCCACGCCCTCGGACCGCAAAGCGATCGATGAAGCTGAAGTCGTGTTTTACGCTGGTCTGAATTTCGAGCCCGCGATCGTCAGCATGGCTCAAGCGTCTGACTCGAGCTCGCCCAAGCTTGCCCTGCACGAACTAGCAGTACAGCAGACGATCGAAGTCTCGGAAGATGGCGAGGTCGAGCCCGACCCGCACATCTGGCACGACGTCGAAAATGGCATTGAGATGGCGAACTTGATTCGCGACACGCTGGCGGACGTCGATCCCGACAATGCGGCTCTCTTCCAACAAAACGCCGACGCGCTGATCCGGGAACTGCAGGAGCTAGACAGCTGGATTCCCATTCAGATCGAGACCATTCCCGAGGGCCAGCGCCGCTTGGTTACCACTCACGATGCGATGGGATACTTTGCCCAAGCCTATGGCCTGACAGTGGAAGGAACGCTGTTGGGAGTTTCGACTGAAGAAGAACCCACTGCCGCCGAGGTGAATCGCTTGGCCACGACCATCCGCGAAAAGGGCATCCCAACCATCTTTGCCGAGCTGACCTCTGACGATCGCGTGCTGCAAACCGTTGCCGATGAGGCAGGCGTAACGATTTCCGAAAATGTCTTGCTGGCTGACGGACTCGGGGCAGTCGATACGCCCTTGGGTACCTACACCGGCATGCTCGTTTACAACACCTGCACGATTGTTACGGGACTGGGCGGCGAGTGCGACGATCCGACTCCCTAGCCTGGATTAGGCACGAAGAATTTGACGAAGCCTCAAACTTTGCTCTGACTAGGCTCTAATCTACGTGTATAGAAACGCACTGTCATTGAGCGAAAAAGTCTGCAAGCCTTGCAAGGCAAAAGGTTTAGGGTCTCCGCATAAGAGTTCATGAATAATCCAGGCTAGCGATCGAGAACTGGCTGGACGGTAATTCCCAAAATTAGTTGGCGTAGACGAAAATCCTTGTTTGGGGGTGAGTCGCGTCTCACCCTGTCCTCCCAGGCTGGGGGAAAAGTTGCACCCGCTCGCTCAAGTAAGTAACAGACGCGTTACTCAGGTTCGCTTGCATTGAAACAGTGAATATATCTATGGAGTTCTCCCTTCTGGAACGTGCTACCCTCGGGCATGCAAGCAACATTTCCCATGAATGTCAAGGTTGGAGGGTCGGCGGATGCAGCAAGGCGATCTCATCACCATTAAAGAGCTAACCCAGACCGTCGGAGGTGGTGTGACCCCACGCATGGTGCGGCACTATCACCAGCTCGGTCTGCTCGCCCCGCCCCGGCGATCGCGCGGTAACTACCGCCTTTATGGCGAAGCGGATATCCGACAGCTCGCGCGCATTGTTGCCCTCAAACAGCAGGGCTTCCAGCTCAATCACATCCGCCAACTCCTCAGAGGCACCCCGTCCACGGAGATGGGCGGAACCATTGCCCATCTCCAGCAACAATATTGGGAGCTGACGGACAAACTCGTGCAGCTGCGTCAAACCGCTACGGCCCTCGAAGGCTTACTTGGATGCGACGAACCTTCTCAACCCGTCCGCGATCGCGCCTTGGCCCGTCTACGCGAGCTTGAAGTGCAAGCCGACGAACTCGGCTCGGCCAGGATTTGGGACGAGTTTGATGCGGCGACGGGCGCACACCCTGAAGACTTTCATGCGGCTCTCCAGCAGCTACTCCCCGACCTCCAGGAGCGGCCTGAAATTGAAGTCGATCTTCTCAGGGAACTGGTCCTAGCCTGTGGCGATACGAGTTTGGTGTCCTTCGTGCGACTCAGCCCGGACGCGATCGCCGCTGCCCGCACCGCCCTCAAACAAGGAAATCTCGTCATCGGCGACATTCCCACCGTCGCTGCCGCCTTCGATCGCGCGCGCCTGGCCCACCTCGGCTGTTCGGTGCAAACGCTCCTCGACGATCCCCACATCACCAGCGCAGGGGATGCAGAGCAGCAATTTTGGCAGCAACAAAAGTGGCGCGATCGCTTGGCGAGCTTGCCAGCAGGCTGTGTCCTAGCGATCGGGTATTCCCCTTCGGTCTTGATGGCCGTTTGCGAGGCGATCGCCGCCAACGAGATTGCTCCCGCTTTAGCGATCGGCATGCCGATTGGGTTCGGTCATGCCCCAGCTACCAAGCGCCGCCTTCAGCGCACTGGCATCCCGTTTGTCACGATCTCGGGCACTCAAGGCGGCGGACTGCTGGCGGCGGTGACCCTTAATGCCCTTGCAGCGTCTCTCATCGAGAAGCCTAATTGTCATTGCTACCTAAGGCACCAAAACGGGTCTGTTGCAGCCGAGAAAGCATAAAGATATTAGGCTAGAGCACTTTCCCAAGTGCTGTTGTGACGATCCCAACTCACGAGGGCTGTTGCAGCATTTCTCCCTACGCCGCTGTTGGCAAATTTCACCAACCTGCACCATACGAACTCTGAAGCTAGTTGGTGAGTCTCAAGCTTGCCGACTTAAACTCTGACAGTTTTAGCCGGACAGAGCATGGGTAGTCGGCTCGCTAATTAGTAGCAATGGCAGCAGGTTGCTGAGGCTTTGCCGACCCCTGCGTGCCGAGCTGGATGAGTTCGACCTTGTAGCCGGTGGGATCTTCCACAAAGGCGATGACCGTCGAGCCGTGCTTCATCGGACCGGGCTCCCGAACAACTTTACCGCCCCGACTGGCAATTTCGGCGCAGGTTTTGTAGATGTCATTGACACCCAGTGCAATGTGTCCGTAACCGTCGCCGATATCGTAACGATCGACCCCCCAGTTGTAGGTCAACTCCAAAACCGTATTGTCTGCCTCCGGACCGTACCCGACAAATGCCAGGGTGAACTTGCCACCCGGGTAGTCCTTCTTGCGCAGCAGCTTCATACCCAGGACGTCGCAGTAGAAGCGGAGCGAATCGTCCAAATCGCCGACGCGCACCATCGTGTGCAGCATTCGCATGGGTGTATCCTCTTGACCTCTGCTCTGTCTCGTCCCATTCTGCCATCACCCTTGCGATGTGCAGAGGGACTCTCCGTCAGCTCGCTCCAAGGTTTTATGCCACATCGTCTATGGCGAGTCATCTAGGGCGCTCGCTCGAAAACTACGCGCGCGAGGCGATAGGCTCCGCGATCGCTGATAATCTCGCTGCGATCGGCCGCAGCTTGTAGGTCGGCAATTCGCTTCGGGTGCCCGATCGCTAGCAACTCCAGCGGCAGCGGGTGGTCGCCCCGGCCGATTGCCGCGAGCGCGTGCCGCGGTCGGTGGTAGAACTGCACGGGGCGGCGCGCATAGAATACCAAACTCGGTTTCTCGTGTCCGAGCATCCACAATTCGTCTCCCGGTTGCGCGATTTCCACCAGCAGTGCTGCCAGTTCCCGCAGCGGCTCCTGCCGGGCAGCATCGAGAAATTGATAAGCCGGAAGCATGACTGTCGCGACGAACAGCGCCATTGCCAACACATTTGCCGGCCATAGCCAAAACCAGCGCCGCTGCCAGAGTACCCAGGCGATCGTGCCGGCTGCGAGCACCCAGATCGTGCCTCCTACTACCGGGATAGTCGACTGCAGCAGCAGCGTGCTTAGCTCCGGCGCAGACGGGTCGTATCCCAGTAAGTGCAGCCCCAGCCAAATCCCTACCGCCAGCAGGAGCATTAACACGGCATTAGCTGCGCCGCTAATGAGGAGACCTCGTGCCGGCCGTCCGGCTGGCTGCGTCAGGCGATCGCTTGCCCATAGGGCGACCAAAATCCCTGCTGCTGGCATCAGCGGCAGGATGTAGCTCGGCAGCTTGGTGACTGCAACCGAGAAGAATAGGAAAATGCAGACAAACCAAAACCATGCGAATAGTCCGAGGCGATCGCCGCGCACTTGCTGTTGCCAGAACCGCCGCCGCCAAACCTGCACGTGCGCGATCGCGATCGGAAGAAACGCCGATAGAGGAGCGAATCCCGCCAGCAAGACCGCGAAATAGAAGTACCACGGAGCGGAGTGACCGTTGACTTCACTCGTGAAGCGCTCGAAGTTGTGATAGCCGAAAAACGACTCAACATAAGCACGGCCGTTAGCAAGCGTGACCGCAATGAACCACGGCACCGTCAGGAGCAAAAAAAGACCGCCTCCCACCGGCACGCCCAACTCCGCCGCGATCGCGCGCCAGTCTCCGACGAACAGCGCGAATGTCCCAATTACCGCCGCAGGCAGTACGATTCCGACTGGACCTTTGGTCAAGACCGCTAGTGCCAGCAGCACCCAGCAAGCTGTATACCAACCATTTGCCGGCCGCCACCACGCGCGTCCCCGCCGCTCGGCATCATCGTTTCGTCCGCGACTGCAACTGGCGTAGCCGACGAAAAAGCTCAGCAGCGCGCCACCCATGCAGCTAGACAGCAGCATGTCCGATACGCCCGCCCGCGCCCATATAACCATTAGCAAATTCAACGCGATCGCTGCCGAACCAAATGCGGCCGCCATCCAACGCTGCAAGCGCGTTGCCGCCCCACCACTGCCGAAGCGCTGCAGAACGTAAAAGCCAAATCCGGTCAGCGCGGTTGCACTCAATGCCGAGGGCAGTCGCGTCGTCCATGCATTCGGTCCAAAGGCGCTATAGCCTAATGCCATCAGCCAATATACGAGGGGGGGCTTATCAAAGCGCGTCGCGCCATTGTAGTAAGGCGTGACCCAATCGCCGGTCGCCGCCATCTGACGGGCTGCCTCGGCAAAAAGCGGTTCGGTTTCGTCGACCAGTCCCGTACTGCCCAACTGCCACCAAAATGCCAGCCCGCAGAGTGGGATCGACCACGCGGCTGCGATCGCCCACCCCATCCAGGCTGCGTCTGATTTTTCAATCAACTTCATATGTACCGGGCGTCATACGTACTACCGCGCGTTGCGCTCGGGTTGAACTCGGATAGCGATCGAAGGGCGCGGCTGCTGGCCTATCCAGAACGAACAGCATCCAAACGCGCACCTGGCGAGATGCCAGCTCTAGACTTTACCTTAACCAAGGGGCGACCGAACCTACTCCGCGTAACCATCGTCTTGCTACCGAGGACTGCAACTGCGCCTCCCATTCGGGAGATACTCGATAGATATCATTGCCGATACGATCCCGATACTATGCAAAATACCCGCCTGACATTGCTAACACGCACTGCAGGCGATCGCCTGCAGCAGTTTTTCGTCAATCCCTGGCGGCGGCTGAGCGCGATCGCGATCGGCTCGCTCTCGGGCTTTTTCCTGGGTTCGGCAATTACATTGACGACCGGTCAACGCGGCACAAACGATTTACTGGCGGCTGCCCTGCTACTGTTATTTGTCGAGTTAGTGAACTTCCGCGTCTACCGTCTTCCGCCTGCAAGGGGGGGCAATACACCACCACGCCCGCTCTGGGTCGAAACCCTATCCGCGCTCAAGCTCGGGCTTACCTTCTGCCTCTTCCTCGAAGCCTTCAAGCTCGGATCCTAAACCGTGTTCCCGTTACCTGACCCCGCACGCGACTTGTTGGAAAAGTGGGCATCTGGCCTGCAGCCGACTGCAGCCGACTGCGATAGCTTAATCGCGTTGGAACTAGCCGATCGCGATCGCGCCCGAGCGTTCGGAATCGACGCCAGCAACTGCGGCGATCGTTTGCGAGCCCGCGCTCGCGCTTTCGCTGCCGATCTCAACGCGGTTAAACCCCTCATAGAGCAACTCGGCTTGCCTTTGGAGCGGGTGTTGGATTACTTATGGTGGGTTTGGCTGCCGCTGGTAGAGCGGATTGCCAGCGAGCGCGTTCAATTCGGACGCCCCCTGGTTTGGGGCATTTTGGGGCTGCAGGGTACGGGTAAAACGACACTTGCCATCTTATGTCGAGCGCTTTTAGCGCGCCGGGGTAAGCGCGCACTCGGACTGTCAATTGACGATCTCTACAAAACTTACGCCGAGCGCCAGCAACTCCAGCAAGCCGATCCGCGCTTGGTGTATCGCGGTCCGCCCGGTACTCACGACATCCCCCTCGGCATCGACCTGCTCGATCGCATCCGGGCAGGAGCAAAGCCATTGACCGTAACTCGCTTTGACAAGTCAGCTTGCAATGGTGCTGGCGATCGCGCAACGCCCGAGCGGGTCTTCGAGGCGATCGACATCCTTTTGTTTGAGGGCTGGTTTGTTGGCGTCCCCCCTCTTCCCGAGAACACCTTCACCAACCCCTCGCTGCCACTTCCGATCGTGTCGCCTGCCGATCGTCAATTCGCCCGCGACACCAACGCGCGCCTGCGCGACTACTTACCGCTTTGGCAGCGCCTCGACCGCTTGTTGGTTCTGTACCCGCAGGATTACCGCCTCAGCAAACGCTGGCGGCGCGAAGCCGAAGCACAGCGCATCGCTACCGGTGGTGCGGGCATGAATCCCGATGCGGTCGATCGCTTCGTCGATTATTTCTGGCGGGCACTGCATCCGGAGCTATTTGTTGCTCCGCTGCTGAAAACGCCGAGCATTGCCGATCTTGTCGTCGAGGTTTTGCCAGATCGGTCGCCCGGCCGGGTATATTCCCCCAAGGGGTCATGTGGGTCGCGATCGCGATCGGAGACAGTTTCTACTGGGCTGACAGTGACAGAAGTGTCACCCCCTAGCGATCGCAAGTTCGAGTAGACAAATAGGCTGTGAAGTGTGGTGAGTGTGAGGAGCGATCGAACGAAAGTCTCTAGGGTCGAAACACGGCAAGACGCCTTGAGGCTTTTCTTCGTATCGATGACAAAGGGCGTCCCTGATGGGGCGCCCTTTTCGCATGTTGATTAATCCGCGCCCGGCAATCGCGGGGGATGGGTTGGCTCGACCCTCAAGGCCAAGCCCAGGGCTTCCAGTAAGCCCTCGAACCGATACAAGGACATTTCCACCACCATCAACACAAACCGATCAGGAGAATATAAGGAGGTCATGAGCCAACAATGTGAAGTTGGCGGGATTTAACTAGAATAAGCGCGGCTGCGTAGTCAGGGGGGCGTGCCATGCATCCAAAAATAGTGTCAATTTTCTGAAGCATACCTTTAAGTTGTCAATGCCCAACGGCTACGAATCTGGTTGGGGTCCGCTTGGGTGTTCTTTCGGCACCACTTCCGAATTCATGCGTAAGTGACCTGGATGCCGCAATAGAGCATCATCTCTCGATTTCGCCTTAGCTTAGGGGAAAGGAATCCTAGAGCTAAACGCAGTAGGAGCGGTGGCGATAGCAGAAGATATTACTCAACGGGTAAGGGTCTTAGGAACTGAGACACCAGGCAACCAACCCAGTTTAGTTGTCAATCCAGACTGGCTTACAGGAAAGCACAACGCTGCAATGTCCCGAATCGCTGTTGGGCTAACCCGAGGCGGTCGGCAGTTCCTGGATGAGGACGTAAGGCTGAACGATGAGCGCGTTGAAGCGTCGCGACGGCATCGCATTCCATTCTGTCAGCTGCCCCGATGACGGCTTGTGAATTGCCCCAATTTGAATCCAATGCTGGACAGAGGTTACGTTATCTTCGGCGATCGCGATGCCAACCTCCACCATGTCCAAGCTCGGCGACACCACGACTACTGCATCTCGACGCGAATGAGGCGCGATTGCTTCCCACTCGGTCGGTTCCAGGGTTTCGTTCAACGCTTTCCACAGGTCGCGCATGAATCGCCTCGCGCTTACAACCCACACACCCTATCAACTCGCTGTCAGGGCTGGCAAGCAACGGAAAGCAGCTTCCGAGTCTCCCAGCGGCAGAGCTTCGGTGGGCTTTTTCAGCTTATTACCAAATCCGCCAGAACACTTTCCGAGTCGGATTACAGCAATATTCTGCAGTGAATCTCTATAAATTCGGAAACAGATAATATCTTGCCACGAAACCTTTTCTCAACTAATCGATCGGGAGTGTCAGAAATTTCGTGCCCGAGGTAGCACTAACCTTGACTCGGCGGTGGGTGTTAAAAAAAATCCTGACAATCCCAAAATCCCGACCATCCACAGGGCTTGGCAAAAATGCTGGATCTGGATGAAATCCGGGAATTTATTCGTGTCGGTTGAGTTGGCATTGCGCTCATCCTCGAACCCGATTTTTTCTCTCTTCATTAAGCTGGTTTTGTCCAAAGCCTAGG
>NZ_ASSJ01000011.1 GCF_000473895.1 Rubidibacter lacunae KORDI 51-2
TACTAGATACCTTCACCGTGCAACCAATCCATTCAGGAGCACCGCCTAGCATGCCTGCAGCGGCTTCGGCAAAGATTGTGGGTGCTGAAAAAATGCCGTGAAGGGCTGGCTGCGATAGAGTCGACAAATCTCGCAGGTCGCGCGGGAGTGGGCGCAATCGATGGTTTAAGTTGCCGCTTTTGCTATTGACCGCCCTATGGATGCGCCCTCGGAACTGCCCCGCACCTCAGCCAGAATGCAACAATTCCTGCAGGATGGCCGTGCTCAGTGAAATGAGGTACGCCAGGAAAGACAGAGGCTTTTATTCCTGTAGCTTGGAGTGTACCTCGACTATTCGAGCCTCACTATATCTAGACTAAGGTTGCGCCAGATGTTGCTCCTGGGGAGGCAATCTCGTTTATCTTATCCAGAATATTTCGATCGAGATGGATATCAATTGCGGCGGCATTTTCCTCCAGGCGTTCCTGTTTTCTCGACCCAGGGATTGGAAAAACATCTTGTCCCTGGTGTAAAAGCCACGCTAGTGCTAATTGTGCGGGACTAATATCAAGCTCGTTTGCAATGTCCATCAACGGAGAGAACCGTTCTTGGTTTGCTTTAAGGTTTTCGCTAGAGTATCGGGGATTGTTGTTTCGAAAGTCTCCCTCATCGAGCGATCGAACTGTACCGGTCAAAAACCCGCCTCCTAGTGGGGACCATCCTACAAGAGAGATGCCCAGCTCGCGAAGCGTTGGCAACAAATCAGTCTCTGCTTCCCTGCGCCACAGCGAATACTCATATTGAACCGCATTGATTGGATGAACTAAATTTGCACGTCTTATCTCTGCTTCTGATACGTTACTGAGACCAAGGTATCTGACCTTTCCGCTCTCAACTGCTCTCGACATTGTTCCGACAGTTTCTTCGACGGGCACTGCAGGATCGAGATAGTGTGCGTACCAAAGATCGATCGTATCTACGCCCAGGCGCTCGAGGCTGGCGTCTAACGCTTTTTCAACATATTCGGGAGTTCCGTTGATTTTCAATGAAAAGCCCCAGCCGGTTGGCAATTCAGTCCCCGATTCATTTTCATCAAAAACAATGCCAAATTTGGTCGCCACAAACGGTTCATTGTTCGCGACCTTGACTGCCCGGGCTATGAGTAATTCGTTATGCCCTGCCCCATATGCATCAGCTGAGTCGATCATCATCCCTCGATCGATAGCTTGCACCAAGGTTCTTACAGCGGACTCATCATCAGAGGCACCATAGTAACCCTCAAGCACCATCGCCCCGTAGCCAATACGGCCGACCAGAGGTCCGTTATTTCCCAGTGGAAGTTGCTCAATTGTTTCCATTTGTCTCAAGGTTAAAAGTACTTAAAATCCATGATGAAACCCACGGTGGAATGAAAGGTCGGGAGAATTAAATGTCGACGTCGGCACCGGCGATCGCTTAGATTGCGATGCGTTCATTTGCTGGAATAGTATTCGAATCTCCACGAACAAGCTCATTCTTGAAACAACTCTTCAACTGATACCAAAATCGAGAAAATGTTATACAAATAGAGAGTGCCAGGTTCGCTAGATGAGTCATCATGCCAGGGGTAGTCCTGAAGTGTGATGCTCGTGATGGGTTGGGAGCATGTCTTCGTAAAGGTTCCGCACCTGCGCCACCCTCACCGTGCAGGACTCCCCTTCACCCTGCAACCAATCTATACAAGAGCAACGCCAGGCGTGTCTGCATCGGCTTCGGTAAAGATTATGGGGCTGAAGAAAATGCCGTGAAGGGCTGGCTGCGATAGAGTCGATAAATCTCGCAGGTCGCGCTGGAATGGGCGCGATCGATGTTTTCTGTTGCCGCTTTTGCTATTGACCGCCCTATGGATGCGTCCTCGGACCTGCCCCGCACCTCTGGTAATGCGCCAGAGTTTATGGCCAACGCCGATCCGGCTAGCCTCGATCGCGCGCAACTCACGCCGATGCTGCAGCATTATCTGCAGGTCAAGGAACAGCATCCAAATGCCCTGCTGCTGTATCGCGTCGGCGACTTTTTCGAGTGCTTCTTTCTGGATGCGGTGACCGTCGCGCGGGAGCTAGAGTTGGTGCTCACCAGCAAGGAGGGCGGGAAGGCAATCGGCCGCGTGCCCATGACCGGCGTGCCCCATCACGCCCTGCAGCGCTACAGCACGCAACTGGTTGAGAAAGGTTACGCGATCGCCGTCTGCGATCAAATTGAAGATGCGGCCAAAGCTGCTGCCGAAAAGCGCATGGTCGAGCGGCAGGTGACGAAGCTGTTGACGCCGGGTACGCTCACCGACGACAGCATGCTCTCAGCCCGGCGCAATAACTTCCTGGCAGCGATCGTCCTGGGAGCTTCTGGACCGGGTTCCGATCGCTCGTCCGACCGTCCCTGGGGGCTGGCTTACGCTGACATCTCCACCGGTGAGTTTTGCACGACCACGGGCAAAGAGCTTGCCGAGCTGACTCTGGAGTTGATGCGATTGCAGCCAGCCGAAACGCTAGTGCCCGCCAGGACCCCAGACGTGGCAGGGTTGCTACTGCGGCCCGGCGAGGCAGCGGGCAAAATCCCGCAGGGGTTGCCCGAGGAGTTGGGCTACACCTTGCGATCGCCGGGACCGTTTGAGTTGGGCGAAGCCAAACAGCGCTTGCTCGAGCAATATCGCATCAAATCCTTGGAAGGTATGGGCTGCGAGCATTTGCCACTGTGCGCGCGGGCGGCCGGCGGCTTGTTGGATTACATCCAAGATACTCAGAAGTCCTTTCAGGTGCCGTTGCAAAACCTGCGAACCTACGCGATCGCCGATTTCTTGATCCTGGATCACCAAACTCGGCGCAACTTGGAGATCGTGCAAACCACGCGTGACGGCACTTATCACGGCTCGCTGCTGTGGGCGCTCGATCGCACCTGTACGGCTATGGGCGGACGCACTTTGCGGCGGTGGTTGCTGCAACCGCTGCTGACCGAGCGCGGGATTGAAGCCCGGCAAACGACCATTCAAGAACTGGTCGAGAACGCCACCTTGCGGCAAGACCTCCGCCAACTGCTGCGCCATATCTACGACATCGAACGCCTGTCCGGTCGGGCGGGGGCGGGTACGGCCGGTGCCCGCGACTTGGTGGCATTGGGCGAATCTCTGGCGCGACTGGATGACCTAGCCGAACTAGCCGCATACGGCTCTTCGCCCTATTTGCAGGCGGTGCAGTCCGTTCCGCCCGAGCTCGATCGCCTCGGTAAGAAGGTGCTGGCGCATTTGGTCGAGTCGCCACCGATTTCTGTCACTGAAGGCGGCTTGATCCGCGAAGGCGTCAACGCCGACCTCGACCAACGCCGACGCGAATTGGAAGCAGACCGCCAGTGGCTGGCTCGCTTGGAGACGACCGAACGCGATCGCACCGGCATTGCCAAACTTAAAGTCGGCTACACCAAAGCCTTTGGCTATTACATCAGCGTCCCGCGCAGCAAGGCCGCCCTCGCCCCAGACGACTACACGCGCAAGCAAACCCTCGCCAACGAAGAGCGCTACATCACTCCAGAACTCAAAGAACGCGAGACCCGCATCCTCACTGCCCGCGACGACCTGAACCAACTGGAATACGAGGTGTTCGCGGCCTTGCGTGCCGAGGTTGGGACCTACGTCACCCTAATTCGCACGAGCGCCCGCGCGGTCTCGGCTCTGGACGCCCTCGCAGGTTTGGCAGACGTGGCAGTGTATCAGGGCTACTGTTGCCCGGAAGTAGTGGCCGGTCGGCACATCGCGATCGCTGAGGGTCGTCATCCGGTGGTCGAGCAAACCCTGCCCTCTGGTTTCTTCGTCCCCAATTCGACCGAGATGGGAGCGGATATTGAAGCAAACGTGCGACCGGATTTGGTCGTGCTGACGGGACCGAATGCCAGCGGCAAAAGCTGCTATTTGCGGCAAGTGGGATTGATCCAGCTCTTGGCCCAGGTAGGCAGCTTCGTACCCGCGCGCTCGGCTGAGTTGGGGATTTGCGATCGCATTTTCACCCGCGTGGGTGCGGTTGACGATCTAGCAACGGGGCAGTCGACGTTCATGGTGGAAATGAACGAGACGGCCAATATTCTCAATCACGCCACCTCGAGATCGCTCGTGTTATTGGATGAAATCGGCCGCGGTACGGCAACGTTTGATGGCTTATCGATCGCCTGGTCGGTTGCTGAATATTTAGCGACCGAAATTCGCGCGCGCACGATTTTCGCCACCCACTATCACGAACTCAACGAACTTGCCTCGATTTTGACGAACGTGTCGAACTTCCAGGTAGTCGTGAAAGAACTGCCCGATCGCATCGTGTTTTTGCACCAAGTCCGTCCGGGCGGTGCCGATCGCTCCTATGGCATCGAAGCGGGACGTCTGGCAGGGTTGCCGCCGTCGGTCATCGCGCGCGCCCGGCAAGTAATGGCACAAATTGAGAAGCACAGCAAAATTGCCTTGGGCTTGCGCAAAGGTATTCAGCCGGTGGCTCCAACGGCAGGCGATCGTGAAACGGCTAGCTCACAGCTAGACATTTTTGAGTAGTCCGATGGGAGCGTGCTACTAACCAACCGCGATAAGGTGCGCGGGCAAAATTGCCTAATATTTAGCTTTTAGACGGGAAGCCCCGCG
>NZ_ASSJ01000012.1 GCF_000473895.1 Rubidibacter lacunae KORDI 51-2
GGGAAAGCCAGCGTTGGCTAACAGGAGACTTCAATGGTGATGGCAAAGATGACCTAGTCAATGTCTATGGTGGGCTTCCTAGTCCTCCAGAAGCACCCAGCAATCTTGAAGTTCAAGTAGATGGAAGAAATATTTCTCTAACTTGGCAAGATAATTCAATTAATGAAGACGGCTTTGAAATCGTCTGGCGGGGCACTAAAGAAGGATCTTCTGAACACAATGGATCGCAGAAAATCAATACGCCCAATCGAGAAAGCTATACTCTAACCGAGCTTAAACAAGGTTTTAATTATTGCATTCGAGTTAAGGCCTTCAATGAAGGGGGAGAATCTAGTAATACCCGCTCGGCTTGTGCAAAAATTCCAATAGCCCCTCGAGAGTTTTCAGTAACGCTAAAACGTCAGCCTATTATCGAAGGTTTCGTGCCTTATTTGGGAAAATACCCTGAATTTGGTATTGCCTCTGGTCGTCTTCAAAAGATCCGCATACCTCAAATTGGTTCTCGTGATTTTGTCTTGCGATTTGTCAAGCCTGGATTTTCTACCGCCAATTGTGGTAACCCGAATGCAGTAATTTCAATACCAGAAGGAGGAACTACTACCTCGGAGGAAATTATGCAGATTTATGGAGTTACTGAACCCAGATACAGCTCGGCGCAGCCAATATCTTTCTTGGCCTGCTATGCCCATTCAAACCCAAGCAGTCCACTACCGACAAATATCCCCATTATGATTACAGTGACTTCTGATTGAACAAACTACTGAGCCAATATGTACAACCTGTGATTTAGCAAGCTTTAGATGCTGTTCTGAGCACAAGTTTTCAAGTAAGATGTGTCCCGGACGTAACTTATGGATTCTTGAGACAAGCGACCACAGTCTAACTATACTCATGCACGCCGACCGCTTAGAGTTACTTCCCCCTCTGTGTCAACCTGGGACTAGACAATCACTTTCAAAAATATTAGAGATTTGAGAGCGAGTTATTCAAGGAGCAAACCCTCCTGTCAAAGCCAGCCAACTCCCCCAAGCGTCAATGTTTGTGCTTAAAATTGACGCCTCCTCACCCCGCCGCCGCAAAAATCCCTACTCTGCTGCTGTGCAGGGATTCCCTTACAGCGAAAAACCTGCCTTACGTTCTCCCTATCGCTCCACGATCCAGGGTTGTTGAGTCGCGTAGTAATGGAACGGAACCCAGAGCTCCCTTAAAAGAACGAGCCCAGATTGTATTCGAAGCTTTAGATAGCCGAGCTCTTATTAGAGTTCATCCCCTTCCACGTTGGGATTTTCAGCACTTGCGGTAGAATCTGCTTCTCGATGTAATCGATGAGATAACCCTCAGCAACAGGGCGCACGACATTATCGCCGCATTTGAAGCGATCGCCCTTCGGATAAACGGTCGTAACGTAACCGATTATCTGCAATATCCCCCCCCCCGTGAATGGCATCGGCGTAAACGTTGGCGCGGAAACCTTCGTATTTCTCGATCGGCTCGATAGACGCAGGCGGGATTTGGTTGTCGCTGCCGGCGCGATCGCGGTTCCAGATTTCGAGCGCTTGCTGGCGCTCCGGTTCGGATAGCGATCGCCACACGAACTGCACATTCCCGACTGATTCGGCAGCGTAGATTCGCGCACGTGCTAGTCGGAAGGCACGTATCAGGAATTCTGGGTCCGTCCATCGGATATACGCTTTCCCGCTGGCTAGTTGGTCAATTTTGGCGCGCCAGAGCTGCGCATCGTTCGTGCTGTGGGCCTTCACGACCCGTCCCTCAGGGCGCGTGTAACTGGGCAAGGAACATCCGCCGCTTGGAGTTGAAGTGGGCACGAATAAGAGGTGAAGTTGCAGAGTGTTCGGGTGCAATCCTCCCATGCCTACGATGCCTACCCGAATCACGCCGTATTTGAGGTGAATCGGCGGGCAGAACACGTATCGCAGTCCTACTCCGAAGCCCATCCCATGGCTCTGCCTTGCCATTGGTACCTCGGTCAATTGCGGAGGTCAGTTGCTCAATAGAGACGTGATGAACCGTGCGATTGGAATCCTGTTTCTCCGCGTGAAACGAAGGTTCTTCTACTTCTGTAGCTGCCGCTAGCGTCGTTATTGGCAGTGCGTCTGTATTTTCGCTCGGCGGCCCTCAACAATGCTGCCGAGCGCTTCAACCATTAAAAATTCCCTCACCCCTCCGACCATTCCTTTGAAAGCAGCTTCCAGCGCGATCGTCTCCAGTATCTTGCCCCTTGCCAGAAATTTCTCACAGAATAAGGCTCCAGCCTATGCTTTCACTGGTCCAAGCGTACCGCTCCGCGACTAAAGTTTGTTTCGGCAGTGCCGCGCGATCGCCCCGACGTGCGGCGGCGTTTTCCCAGAGTCGATCGGCACTGATGCGTTCCTCCGAACAGGTAATTTCGCGGGCGAATAGCTTATGGTCATGTCGGGGCTGCCGCCTGTTTTCCTCAATTCACTGCCTCGATTGAAGAGTTGTTTCAGAGAGTAGCTGGTTTAGAGTCGACCGGTTATTGTTTGGGCAAGGGAGCCCTTGCTAAGCCCAACTCTGCGCCGGAGCCGTGGAACGGAACTCAATCCTCTCGGCTATATCGCCCAGATGTGGCTCGCCTACATGCCGTTATGCTACATAAATGAACGCTCCAAACCAGCGGATCACGTGTCAATTGCGAGGCGCTTTAAATGAATGACACTAAATCAGTTTTATCAAGTATCGAAATCCGGGCATCGGCTTCAGCCGTCTGGGACGTCATTACAAACCCCGACTACGCGAAAGTTCTTGGCAGTGAGTTTGACACAAATGCATTCGTTGAGTCTGATTGGAAGCTGGGCTCAAAAGTGGACTTCAAATATGCAACCGAACCAGAAAAGGCATGCAACACGGGCACAATCTCCAAACTGATCGAAGAAAAGCTGATTCAAGTCGACTATAGGTTTTTCTTCTTTTGGAAATACGCCGAAACCTATTCGCTGCAGAGCTCCGATGACGGGGTCGTTCTTCAAATTAACGCGGGACCTTATGGGTCTGATTTGCCAGATCATAAGGTCGCTTGGAAAAACTGGCTTGCTAAAGTCAAGGAATTAAGCGAAACCAAGGACTGACAATCGAAGGCTGCAAAACCATCTGTTGCACCCGAGCAGCGATCGGTGGCGTTTTCTAAGTTCTAAATCTTTTTCCAAAAAGGATTGAACATGCTTCTTATGCCGATCGGTTTTCTCAAAAGCCAAATCCTAAAACTTGCCCACATTTTTTCTCCATTTCTCTGCCGGCTGCACCGCCAGGCCAGGTCCTCCAGCGGTCCCTGAAATAAGTGCTGAGAGACCAACACTCGCCGACCGATTCCGCAATACTAAATAATATGTCAAATTCAGACGTGATTACATCCAGCTTTAGTATGACGTTTCGTATCTTAGCGGTGTCTCAGGCCTTACTAGCCCTTCAGAGTGAGCTATTCGAATCGTGGAGCGTGTTCCTCCCGGCAGCCTCAATCTGTAGGCGATCGCAGAAAACATAATCAGGAAATGGTATCTTCAGCTTGGGTCGCCAAGACTGCTGGGACATTGAAGGTCGATTTCATAACAAAATGGTATTCTGTTGGAGGTCGTGTTGTGGGCATCGATCCCGAAAACAATATTGCCGCTTATCGAAATTTTGCCTACTAACGATGTCTTGGCATAACAATAGGGCGCACGCGAGCCGGACATGCAGATGTTATTGAAATGTAAGGACGTTGGTTCCATCTCAGCCTCCTCGGTCGGTAACCTTTCGCTACTTCTCCCCGGTTACCATTACAATTAAGGCGTTGCTTCAGAGACTAGCTTGTCAGAGAAGATCGAAAATTATTTAAGCAAGTAAGTCACTGCAAACTCAAATTCGACACCTGAGCCGACGGTCGGCAAAAAATTTGTAAGGATTTTCCACCTGCTGCAGCTTAGCTCTTAGTCCATATGTGCATCAAAGGAGGAGATAAATGACGGGAAGTTATCCAAAGAAGATTAAAGAACTACCGCTATATGATGGGCGGTTTGACGCTTACAAGTTAGAGGCCAAAGATACCGATGTCTTGTTTGCATCATACCCAGCTGGCACATCAATCCCTCCTCATGTCCACGACACGGATAACCACGGGATCATAACCAAAGGAGAGTTAATCCTTACCGTAGATGGTTCAGAGCATAGGATTGGCGTGGGAGAGTGGTACCATGTGCCTGCTGGCATCGAACATTCTGCAGAGTTTGAGATCGAGACTGATGAAATTGAGTTTTGGTTTAAGTCCAGCACATAATAAAGTCATTCAGTGAGACTGGTCCAGTGAACTGCCCAGCCCACGCTGTTGGCATCAAGGAGTTATCTGGTTTTCCTCGGTTTCTTGCTCGATTGAATAGTTGTTCCTGAGACGACTAGCTTGTTCGGCTGCGATCGGTTATGCTGCACGCAAACAAGCTACTTCTAACTCGGAGCTGGTCCCGACAGTTGGAACTGAAGTAGCTGGGACTCCGAACCTGCTACGGCTTGCCTTTTAGATGACAAGCATCATGAAAGATGCCTCAACCCACTTATCTCGGGATTAATTGCCATGAGCGGTAAAGCTTCTGAAGAGAAACCTTTTGTAATTGGCAGAGTTTACGAAGACGGTTTGCCATTAATTTATTCGTTTGACGATTCTATGCTTTCACAAGCAACTATAGATTCTTTCCCATGGCTGACAGTGATTTCATGGAACTATGATGGAACAATGAATAATGGAATGCCTCCTACAGAAATCAACGAACGAATGGTCGAACTCGAAAATGAACTTGTAAGAAATTTTGACCGATCCTCAAACTCGAAATGGGTATTTAATCGTACTGGTAATAATTTGAAGGAGTTTGCTTACTATATTAAAGATAGAGATGATTTCTTGAAGGTACTAAACTCCGCTCTTTCAGAACATCCAACATATCCAATCGAGATAACTTTTTATCATGACCCTACCTGGAAGGAGATACATAAACTAAGAGATGATTTCGGAACTGAAAATTCTACCGAAAAAGGTGAATAAAATGTGCAAGCAGACCGAGCTCCTAGGGCTACGCCGTTTGTCGGTGACTGATGTAGGGCCTTAGCAATAAAGCCTAGACCGATCTTTCGAAAGGGAGGCAGGTATGCAATCAACGACAATGCTTTTCGTGGAAGACGTTGAAATGACGTCAAGATGGTTTCAGGATTTCTTGGGTGTGGAACCCACCCACGGCGGACCAGAGTTTGAAATGTTACTTGCCGATGGCAAATTGTTCCTTCAACTCCATCTGAAGGAGGAGGAGCATCACGATCATGGCGTGGAAACCGACGGACCTCTCGGGCACGGTGTAGTTTTTGTTATCTATACCGACGATGTAAAAACACTCTTCGAGAAGGCTAGGGCATTAAACCTAACCATTGTTTCGGAGTTTCACTTCAATGAGGTTGCGAACATGCACGAGTTCACAGTCAAGGACCCAAATGGTTATTCGCTGATGATCTGTCAGATCTGTCAGTCTCAGTGAAAAGCGGGCTAATGAGGACACTGTCGCTTAAGAGGGCGATGAAGCGAAGCCCCTATTCGATACTTCTTATGCCTGCGCACAAGGCTTGCCGACAGAGCCTCGCCTTTCCCTTGGCGTTAGGCTTTCGCCCTTTCTTATCAGTCTCGGCGCGAGCGATCGCTTCCAGCCGCAGCACAACACCATCGGAGCCTGGTGCCCTTCGTCGGCTGGATACTTACGATTGTCTAAGCACTCAAAGCCAGTATTTACGGGAGGCGAGCCTTTCAGAGCTACCTCCATGGTGTGTGCAAGTTGCCTATCAGGGCAATACCACTGCCGCGAAGCTGGATCTGAAGTAGCAGCTGATAATTTAGGAAAACATGTAATTGATTCTTCCATTGCGCGAGCCATCGGGACATGATGGAAGCCTATATCCGCCGTGACTTATGCAAAAGCCATGTATGATTCGCACCTCTGGTTTCCAGCAGGCGATCTTGGAAAAGAAAAACTAGCGTCCAGTAATGCAACTGCACGCTAGTTGGCACCTCGCTCATAAGCTGAGGTCTTACGGTAGTGGCTTTGCAACGTCACCTGCCTGCGGCGATGCTCCTGAAATTACCCGACCGAGGCTGGAGTCGCGGTCAACATCGTAGAGTTCCATGCGACCTATCTCGCTGGTCAGACGCCGCAGCACCGCACCCGTTTCCGGGTCGGTCACTTCCCGCGTCACGCGCTCTACCGAGACGATCGTGCCATTGCGGAAGCCGTCGTTCAAGCCCCGATTGAGCACGACGACATTGCCCTGCACGTCCGCGACCACTGCCTCAACAAATAGTGGTGCACTCGTGGGGGAGGCTGCCACATCACCTGCCGCCGCCGCGACGGCTGCTACTACTTCATCGACAGCTTGTCTCGTGGCGTTAGTGAGCAGCTGCTGCCGGTTGTCAGTTTCACTACCGCCTCCAATACCAAGTACCACCGTGCTCTCGTCTTCCTGGACGGACTCACCAGTTCCTTCGGCCACTGCCAGAATTTCAGCGGTGCTGGTATCGATCAAGCGGGCATTAAGCTGGACATTGGCAGTTGTAGTTGTCTTTTTCTCTCCAAACACCCCGGGGACCCTAAAGCCTCGCCGCTCCTCTTGCACGTCGAATTGGGTCACGGTACCAACGAGCACGGTATCGACGCCTAGGATACGACCGATTTCTGCGGCGGTACTAGCGTCAACGCGCCCTGAGGTGCCGAAGTTCTGCTCGGCAAGGACAGCATTGATGCGGCTGCGCTCGATGACAGAAAACGTTCCGTCTGCAACAAGACTGGTAACGAGAATGTCGCTGGTGCCTTGAGCAATCCCTGGGAAGATGTTCAGCAGTTGAGGAGAACTCACACTACTGAAATCGAAGTCCAAGACGGCGATGCGAAGCTTGCGTTCCACCTGGGCGAGGCGGATACTTTCAGCACGCAGGTTAGGAACGGGAGCCGGGATGAAGAATGCGATGCTACCTGCCGCCAGTAATAAAGCGGCGACTTTGAGCGAAGGTCGTTGAGAGTCAGTCATGAGCAACCGAACCTGATGGGTGACGAACTTTCATGCAAATCTAGCCACGATAGTAGCAGGACTAGAGCAAATACACAAAAGTGAAGACGTCGGGCCGCACAGTGAGGGTAGCTAACTCGTGAAAGCCATGCTCTGAGTAATATCCCGTCCGCCATCGCCATCACAGCTTATTACTACATGTTTAGTTGTACTACTCATTTTCACTCAGCCAGGACTGGATATTGAGAAGGTGACACTTTACTAAGGTATCCAGGCAAACTAGGCGGCAATTGGGGCCCGGTGCTGCAAATTTACTCAGTCGGCACTTTAACAGGCTTGCCATCATTGCCCCAAACTCACTGACCAGTGGCACCTCGATAAAGCTATCTTCGAGATTATTGGCAGGACGAACTATCTCTAGCAAGCCGAGAACCAGCAGTACCTGGCCCTCAACATAGTGATTTACAGATGCTCGTCCTGGCACAAGCACTGGATAGCTTTGGGGTCGATTTCGGTTGCGATCGCAAGGAAAACCTAGGACTATCTATCTGCAGAAAGCTCGGGATTCTAGGGGAAATGTCAGGAGCAGTAGTATTTGGATCCTGGAACCTAAATACGGAGTGCAGTGTCAATGTGGCGGCAATACTAAATTGCACTGACACTTTTCACACTTCGGCGCATTCGTGCGTCTTCCCTTAGAGCATGAGTGGGAAAACTTATGGTTAAGCAACTTATAGAGCGCAATCGCGCCGCTGACGAGCTTTGTCCGCATGCCGGCAACACGTGGCAGCGCATCGAGTGGATTGTAGGCTTCAGTGCGGGCGCGCGCGGCGATAATGCGTGGGAGGGTTCGACAACGGAGTACCACGATGGGTATTTGAGTGGGCGGTGCTGGATTGAGAAATTAATGTTGCCACTTGCCAAAGCCCACCATGCGCCGATTGTGCCGGTGGCCTGAGTAGGCGATCGCAGGCAAAGAAGGCCGCTACTTTTTCAACAACTCGCGCACCAGTCGCAGCTGCATGACCTAGGTGTGAAGTTGGCGCAGTTCCTCGCGCTCGGTCGGGGTGGCTCCCTCACGCATGCCGGTGTCGACCTCGAACTGGCGGACTCAGTTGCGCAGGGCAGATTCGGTCAAATCGAGGTCGCGAGCGACCTTGGGCAAGGGAGTAGGGTCCTTCCTTAACGAGTTTGACGGTATCGAGCTTGAACTCCTGGGTAAACCATCGTCGTATCCGTGGCATGGTAGTTACCTCAAGGAACATTATCATCTATTCTCAGGTGTTCGCCAAACCCCGGGAAGTCCACAACATCTTTAGCTTGCGCAAAGGCGAACTTAAAGGCATTAGAGTCGCCCCGCCCGGATCTAAAGAGAAGCGTTCAGATCTCGGAATATTCTGTCTGCTTCCATGGGCGAAATGGCGTATTCCCGGCTAAGGGAGCGCAAAACTGCTGCCTCCTGGGAAGTTAGTTCCACAGTGACTAAATTAGTCTGGTTCTTTCGGAGATACAGCAGTCGTTCCAATAAATCCTTGTATGCACTGAGGCGAATCTGATCTTCTAAGGAGTGCGGGCGATAGGGACTGAGGAGGTCGGGATCTTCAATCCCTAATTCTTCCAAGACGAGATTGTGTTCGTTATCAGAGATGTCTAGTTCTTTTCGCAGATGATGAAGCCTGTTGAGGCTGTTGGCGGGATTGACATAGCCTTCTGCTAGAAACTCGCGGACGACGCCTTTGTAAGCTTGGCGTTGTTTCTCCCGGGTAAAATCTGGCAACACCTTGGCTAATACATACACCTCATCAGGATTAAGATCTTCTAAGTGTCGCCCCTCTAGAAATCGGGATGAATTTAGCTTCAGTTTTTCCAATTGTTTGCGTAAACTACCGGCCAGTTTTTCTCGGGAATAAAGGGCGGGATTGCGGGCCCAACTTTGCCGCGCCCAAAGCGTGCTGGCTACAAAAATAACAGCATCAAAAAAGACTTCCACCCCGAGAGGAGTTAGGCGCAGGAAGGGACGGCCCGCAAAAAAGAAAAAGAAATTGAATGCCACAAAGGTCGTCAGTACAAAAAAACGATGCTGAACTAAATCGGCACCGATCTTTGGATTCCGTTGCAATTGGTGGATTTTAGCCCGATTGGTCAGCCAGCGCCCGAGAAGGATTGCTGTCAAGGTAAATGCACCCAGTACCAGTGGCACAGCGATGAGTTTAGGAATCCCGATGGGCTGGTCGAATAAATACAGACCGGGTTTCATCAGGGAAGCTAGCTGGTTAGGATCGCGGCTCCACACGCCAGAAAAGTAGTAGCCCCAGTTGCCTGCGTAGAGGTAGTAGTAAACGAAGAAACCCACCATCAACCCTAAATAGCCGTAGCGAGTTAATGATTCTTGGGGAGAACTGATGCTGTCCCAATAGGTACGCTCGGAGTCGATGTCAATACAGGGGCTCTGGCAAGCAACGCAGGCACTTTGTTCGTTGCCCTCAGGGGTTACCGTGCGGCACATCGACTGTGTTGTGCGGCTGTCGCTCGTGTGGGCTTTACTGCCGAGAAGTCCCCGTGGCTCGCTGAAAACGGATTGAACCGGTGCCATAGGGCAAAAGTATTGACACCAGGATTTGCCGCCGTAGAAATATCCAACGGCAATAGATGCAACAATCGTAAAAACCAGCCAGCTGCCCAGCACAAAGCGATTGGCGTCGAAGAATAAGATGCGGCCGCAGAGTCCAACGAACAAGTACGAAAACTGGATGTATTCGTAATTCCGACCAAGCCAGGAATTGGATTTAACCATAGCCAATTTAAACCTAACTGTCCCTGTTTTTTTGTCCTCCCGCCTAAGTATACGCTGTTTTCCCAGGGCGCGTGGAATCTGTGACAAAAACGAAAGGGGACAAATTTGTCGCCAGAGTTCGTGCCCGAAGATGAGCAAAATAAAGATGCCGGAGGGTACGATAGCCCCCCAAAATAACGTTGCTCCAAGGGGGTAAGGTTCTTGAACCATGCACTGTCCCTGTACTGCGACACAGTTATCGGTTAGCCGCAGCGGGCTCCAGAGATGGTCTGGGGTCGTGAGCACAGCTGTCCAGGGATCGTAAAACAGAGAGGCAATGATTAACAGCCAGAGTGTTGTTAAAACCCAGCGAATCCAATGCATTTTTCGCTCTGGTAATTGTGAAGACATTGGCTTTGTGTTTCCCATAACAGTGGTTTCCCACAGATCGGTTAGAACAAGTCGCGATTCTGATGCACTGGTCTGAGTTTGTGAAGACATTGGAAGCCTAATACAAATGAGAGGCGACCAACAGAATGCTCAAACACCAACTCTCCCCATCATTGGTAGCACACTAGAT
Organism: Rubidibacter lacunae KORDI 51-2; assembly: GCF_000473895.1. Classification (NCBI taxonomy): domain Bacteria; kingdom Bacillati; phylum Cyanobacteriota; class Cyanophyceae; order Chroococcales; family Aphanothecaceae; genus Rubidibacter; species Rubidibacter lacunae. The sequence continues at coordinate 10,401 of NZ_ASSJ01000012.1, forward strand.
TTAGTTGCCTTCCGCTGAGACGCAATCAAAAAAATACAAACAGACCATACAATACCCTAAGCAACCCATGAGAAATCCCCCCAAAGTCATATTCTTTCATTGCAATGCATGTGTGTGGTTTCGCGCAATTCAAATTCTTTTGAAGCCTTGTAGGGGAATGGCAGTGACGTAAGGATTCAGGTGAGGGGCTTGAAAAGCGAACCTGTGAAGGTAGCTTGAGGACAATGACCCCGCCATTGCCCGAGTTCCCCCAAGACCGCGATGCTCTAGAGCAGATGCCCAAGTCAGCATTTATTGACTTGCTTCTTCAGCAGCAGCAAGGTATCGAGCAGCTCGTCGCCGAGGTCGAACGCCCCAAACTCTGCTCGACTCTGACTCCCAGACCTCCTCGAAGCCCCCTTCCAGCGACCTCATCAAGCCTCCGAGACCCCGGTCAAACCCAAGCCGACCTCCGACCCCCCCCACCGCGCCGACCGGGCGGACAACCCGGTCATCCTGGCAAAACTCGCGAGGGGTTCGGTCACATCGACCGCTGTGTCGTCATCGACCCGCCCGCTGTCTGCCCCATTTGCCAGGGACACACCTGGGAGTCAGCTTGCCCCCGCCTCGGACCTACACTATTGCCCAGTTGGTTGCTCGCCCGTCGAAATCGTCGCCTACCGCCAGCGGCGTCAGACTTGCGCTCACTGCGGCAGCGTCGCAGCGAACGAGCTGCCGTATTCGGTAGTGCCGGGACAGGATTTGTCTGCACCGCTCCAGGGCATGCTGGCTTGGCTGTGACATTACGGGCACCTCTGCTACGAAAGGCAGCAACAGTGGCTGCAGGAGGTAGCGCAGGTGGAGGTCGGTTTGGGGACGCTCGCCACCACCAGCGCGCGAGTGGCAGCGGCCGTGAGCGCCCCCGTGCAGGCGGTGCGCCAGTGGGTCCGGCATCAGCCCCACGTTCGCGTGGACGAGTCTCCCTGGCTGGTGGGTGGTGTCAAAGATTGGCTGTGGGTGCTCTCGGGTCGGGGCTACAGCCTGTTCCACGCCGGAGACCGTCGCAACCGCGACGACCTGGTGCAACTGCTCGGTCAGAGTTTGCAGGAGTGCTTAGTTCCGATGGCTTCAGCGTCTACAACAGCTACCCGGTGGCAGCGCAACAGAAGTGTTTGGCGCATTTGCGGCGGCACTTCCAGAAGGCGTGCAAACTGCCCCAACCCCAGCAGCGGGAGCTGGGGAAGGCGTGCGTAAAGCTGATTGACGAAGCTTTTACACGTCACCGCCAGTGGCGCATCGATGCCGATACCGGCGCCTATGCTCGCTGGGCGGCAGAGTTCTACATCCGCTGGCAGCAAAGCATCGCTCGGTAGTGGGGAGATGCCGGGCACACGGCCGGTCTGCTGTTGAAGTCACTGCGAGAGCAGGAGTTGCAGTGGTGGTACTTCCTCGACCATCCGGAGGTGCCGCCGGACAACAACAGTGCCGAGCGGTCGTTGCGGCTGGCGGTGACGAAACGCAAGGTCAGCGGAGGGTCGCGCTCGTGGTCGGGATTCGAACGGACAGCAGACTTGCTGAGCGTCATCCAAACCTGTCTAGCACAGGGGCATTCGGCGATGGAATGTTTATGAGAGGCGGTGGCACTGGCGGCAAGAGGGCGATCGCAGGAGCTATCCCTCATCCCCGCGTGGAACCAGAGCTAACTCTATATAAATCCCTGCATCTGAATACTTACGTTTCAAAGATGAACTGCTCTCCCTACTCAGCTGCTCTTGGGAAACCTATTGCACAAACTCTCCAGCTCCTAACCAAAGGAGAACTTCCAGACAATCCTTGCCTCATGCCTCGCTAACGACCCCATAGCCTTCGATGCCAATCACTGGAAGTCAGCTACCGCTTGGAGCCCCTTCCTCTTCAAGAATCGGAAGTCTTTGGACCACTGATGACGATGCTTAGGCGGCACTTGCTTGCCCAGTTCCTCACGCCTGATTCCACTGGTCGCCGTCCCGAACCGATCGTGATTGTGGACTTCACCACCTGTACCAAAGAAGTTAGGTTAAAGCACTTTTGTCGTTTACTTCACTACTTCCATGACTGCTTTGGACTCTACGGGGTGGTGCTATATCTCTGATGAGGGCGGTATCTCTGCTGAGGTCGGTGGCACAACCCCTTGTCTCTAGCTATATTCCAGGTAAAGGCACTACCTCACCTGCGCAGCTGGCTTTGTATGCTTCTCAAGCTGGCCAACCCTCGTTACCGCCAAGATTTCGTCCAAGTGCCCGTTGATGGAGGACTCGCCAGTCGTGAATTCTTCCTCAGATCGAGAAAAAAATTGGATTCCGCTCATGTAAGCTCTGCTGTCAATCGTTCCTTGATGAATAGTCGTCAAGTCCGGGAATTTCACAACTGCTCACAACCGGAGAATCTAAAGGATGTGCCCATTCCGGTCTGGGTGACTTGGTTTTACCAAAAACGGTCCAATGGCACCTACCGCGATCTATTCTTGCTTCCACACCGACCCCTGTCGAACAGCCTTCATGATTACCGAGGGTCGAAGCGTTGTCGCATTTGTCGCATAAAGGGGTTTTTTTCAAGACGCTGAAGCAGCGTTTTGGGCGCAGAGCTTTCCAGTGCGCCTTCTATAGGCATTGCTGCAGTTGGTACTCATGCTCGTGGCTGGCGTATCTGCTGAGTCATGAGGTTGCTCTCACTCAAGGAACAGCGGTTTATCCCAATTGGCGAGCAGCGGCAGAGCAGGCAGTAGAAATTTTTTTGGCCTCACTGCTGCTCTGGAGGCATCAGCGAGAGCGAATCAGGTCTCAACAGCAGGCATGGTCTGGCTTTGAACTATCTTTCCTCAATTCCCCTTGAGGGTTTGCAAAATGTCAGTCAACCCGATCTTGGAAAGCGACAACGAGTTGGGAATGCAACTGTCTATTCATTGTTCTCAATTGCCTGTAGCGGTAACGCACACTACAACATAGTTGTAGTAAATGGGGCAATCTATCACCATGAAAGCGTGTATCGCTTTTCCGCCGCTTGCGTGCCCGTTTGTGCTTAAGCGTCCCCTGTGGGAAGTGCTTGGTTCGGTGCGTTTGAGTTTGTACCTTGACTCCTCCAGAAGGGTTCCCCACCTCGTTGCAGAGTGGGGATTTTTTTTGCGCGATCGCCTCGGGTTGCTGCTGAGCAGACGGACGAGTTATGAAAAGAAAGACGACCTCACGAGACGGGTAACGATGGAGACGCGACGAATTGCAGCCGTTTTGCGCGACGGCCAACCGGACGAGACGGTAATGGTGCGCGGGTGGGTACGCACCAAGCGCGAACTCAAGGGATTTGCGTTTGTGGAGGTCAACGACGGTTCGGCCCTCGCCAGCCTACAGGTTGTCCTCAATGCCGATCTACAGGGCTACGACGCGGCGATCGCGCGCATCAATACCGGAGCTGCGATCGCGGTCGGCGGCACGCTGGTGGCATCCCAAGGCAAAGGGCAGCGCATCGAGCTGCAGGCGACGTCCGTCAACGTTTATGGAGAAGCCGACCCCGAAACTTATCCGCTGCAGAAAAAACGCCACAGCTTTGAATTTCTGCGAACGATCGGACATTTGCGAGCGCGGACAAACACCCTCGGAGCAGTTTTTCGCGTCCGTAATGCCTGTGCCACCGCCGTCCATCGCTTTTTTCAGAAACGTGGCTTTTTGTGGGTACAAACACCAATTATTACTACGAGCGACTGCGAGGGGGCGGGCGAACTGTTTACGGTCACGGGGCTCGATCTCGACAAATTGCCCATGGCGGCGGGTCGCGTCGACTTCGAGCGAGATTTCTTCGGCCGCCGCGCCTACTTGACGGTTAGCGGACAGCTTGAAGCTGAAGTGATGGCGCTCTCGTTTGAGAACGTCTACACCTTCGGTCCGACGTTCCGCGCGGAAAACTCCAACACGTCGCGCCACCTCGCGGAGTTTTGGATGGTCGAGCCGGAGATGGCCTTCTGCGACCTTGCGGGTGATGCCGACCTTGCAGAGGAGTTTCTTAAGTACGCGTTTCGCACGGTTCTCGAAACTTGTCCGGAAGACATGGAATTTTTCAACTTGCGCATTGACAAATCCGTCCTCGCCACCGCCCAAAATATTATCGAGAGCGAGTTCGCGCGCATCACTTACACCGAAGCGATCGCCTTACTAGAAAAATCCGGGCGGGCGTTCGAGTTTCCGGTTGAATGGGGTCTGGACTTACAGTCAGAGCACGAACGTTATTTGGCAGAAGTGTGTTTCCAACGCCCCGTTATCGTCACCGACTATCCGGTGGGTATTAAAGCGTTTTACATGCGCTTAAACGGCGATGGTATAACTGTTGCTGCCATGGACGTCCTCGCGCCCAAGATCGGTGAAATCATCGGCGGCTCCCAGCGAGAGGAGCGTTACGACGTGCTAGATCGCCGCATCCGTGCTGCGGGTATGATCCCGGAAGATTTGTGGTGGTATCTCGAACTGCGCCGTTACGGCACCGTCCCCCACTCAGGTTTCGGATTGGGCTTCGAACGACTCATTCAGTTTATGACCGGCATGAGCAATATACGCGATGTCATTCCATTTCCACGCGCGCCTCAAAGTGCCGATTTTTAATTTATTTTTCCGCAGTAACTCTTCCTGTCGGGTGCGGGCATGCTTTCCTTGAGGCGATGCAGGCATGGGCGTAAGTTTACCGCGCTCGCGACGGGTTGTTGTGCAAGATCGCGCGAATTAAAGGAGTAGTGCTATTGCTGCAGAATTCTGCCTGCGATCGCCGCAATGAGACTACCAAAACTGCGTTTGACTGAGATCGCTCATCACCCCCACTAGAACAGAATCTCTGTTGTCTGAGGTTTGCAGACACGCCAAACCTCCAGTTGCGAAAAGGCTTTATGTGATGCCAAATCCAGGAAATGTGATAAACGTTCAGTGCGTGAGGTTTTGAGATGATTCACCGTGCTGGAAAAGCTTCGCCTTAATATCGCTGAGTCCTCTTGAACAGCGCTCCCTCTCCTCCTTTACTCCTTTAATCACAGAGTCAAAGAAAAGGGCACCTCGATAAAATCGCCCAAGACCGAAGGTCGGCACAGCGGCACGGGCATTTGAGCCGGCGGTACGCCACAATCCGGCACATTTTCGATGTTCCCTAATAGCTGATGGCTATTTCCAATGGCTGATGGCGAATTTTAAAGTTCAGTAAGTATAATTACCCTGCTCTCTCTCTGTCGGAATCAAAACCAATGAGTAAGCCATCTCTGTTTCTCGATGTTGCTGCCCAGACAGTTAGTGTGGTTGGGGACGATTCTCCGACCGTCTCTGTTATCTGGGACCGAGCCATCCAGAAAGCGGCAACTGATAACAGCACCACGGGCCCAACTATCGCTTCTCGAGCCTACGGCGTTTTGCACACCGCTATCTACGAAGCCTGGTCGCAGTACGATCCCCAAGCGATTGGCACGCTCATTGATGACAATCTTCAAGTCCCTATTTCGGAGGTCACCGACGAGAACAAGATCGAAGCGATGACCTATGCCGCCTTCCGCGTGGCTAATTTCCTCTTTCCCGACCAAGCGGCCGCGTTCGATGCAGCTTTGACCGATATCGAAGCTGAGTTCGGAATCAGCATTGACCCTACTAACACCTCCACTGACGCCTCCACCCCGGCAGGCATCGGGAATTCCGCTGCCGAGGCAATTATTGCCTTCCGCAGCAATGATGGTTCCAATCAGGCCAATGGCTTTGCCGACACCACCGGCTTTGTGCCCACCAATATTGGCCCCACAGATCTAGAGGATACTGGGCTAGTCATCAACGACATTGAAAAATGGACCCCCGAATTTAACGCATCATTAGGAGCGACCCAGGGCTCTCTGACCCCTCAATGGGGTTTGGTGACGCCTTTTGCCCTCGAAATCGGTGACGCCACCCGCCCCCCTGCCCCCGAGCCTTTCTTGCTCCCGGGCGTTGAGGCCGACTTCGACTTCACCAATGGCACGGTCGATCTCGAGCCCAATGATAGGTTCCTTAACTTCGTCCCAGTCACCCGCGACTTGATTGGCACAGTCATCAATCCTGGCTTCATCACTCAAGCTGAGGATGTGGTTGATGCCAGTGCTAACCTCACCGATGAACAAAAACTCATTGCCGAATTCTGGGAAGACGGCGGTGGCACCTCTTTCCCCCCAGGCACCTGGATGACCTTTGGCCAATATGCCTCTGCTGAAGCCGATAATACCCTCGACGACGATGCTGTCTTCTTCTTGGCGTTGGGGAACGCCGTTCAAGATGCAGGCATTGCCACCTGGGAAGCTAAGTACTTCCCGGACTATAACTACACCCGTCCGATTCGCGCGATCCGCGAGTTGGGTCGCCTGGGCCTGATTGGCGAGGAAAATCCAGATACAGGTCTTTTCGAAGTCGATGCTACCGTTCGCTTTCAGGGAACCCAGACCATTCCTGCCATCGACTTTGAGACCTATCAGGAGCCTGATGGCGATCCCTCGCCGCCTTTCCCCGAATATACCTCCGGTCACAGCGCCTTCAGCCGCGCGGGCGCTGAGGTCATCAAAGCCTTCACTGGCAGCGATGAGTTCAATCAAGGCGTCACCTTCCCGGTGGGTTCGGCGCGCTTTGAAAGCGGGCTCACACCGCAAGCAGAGACGACTCTCTTCTGGGAAACCTACACAGAAGCTGCCAACGAAGCGGGTCTTTCTCGTATCTTCGGAGGGATCCACTTCGATGAAGGGGACATCAATGGCCGCGAACTTGGTCGGGTTAGCGGTCTGGCTGCCGTTGACCAAGCCTTATTCTTCGCTAACGGCGGCAAGCGAGATGTTATCTACGGCACGTCTAGGGATGACTTCGCTGTGGAAGTCGGTGGAAACTTAACTAGGG
>NZ_ASSJ01000013.1 GCF_000473895.1 Rubidibacter lacunae KORDI 51-2
TATTTTGCCGAGTGATTTGTTTACGCTATCGGCTCAACCCATAAGCCCAGTGCATAAAAAATAATGAAACCGCAAGCAAGATGCCAACAATCGCCCAACGCCGGGCTGACAATTCTTTGGATTTGCCGATCGTTAAACAGCAAATCAAAGGTAGAAGAACTCCCAGCTCAATTACCAGATTGAAATAGAAGTAGTAGTTAAACAAGCTAGGCTTGCCTGCACTAGGAAGTATGCCAAAAAGGGAGTTTGACGACATTACTGCTCAAAGGCCATACAATTGGCAAGGCTGTTACTCCAACCAATAGATCTAAGCTGATGTGGGAAAGACTAGCTAAGCCAAGTTGAGTAGATAAAACTAATAGTAGCTTATTGTTCAATCCGATAAGTTTCAGTACAAATATCGTAGTTGCCGGTAGTATGCAAGAGAAAAAGAGCGAATGAGTAATACGTAGTCATGCATGTGAACTGGGGTGGAGAGCAGGCACTACGTAATCAAGGTCTGGTGCAATGGCGACGATGGCTAGCCAACTTATCCATAGCAACTTACGCGGGGAAGTTGTTAGAAAACCGGGATACCTATTCATGACCCCACCTACTGTCAAACCTGCCAAAGCGTGACCAATTATTGTTAGTTTTCCTAATCTAACGGTAGTGAGCTTAGTAATGTGGCAAAATGTCCAGGAAACAAACTTACTTCCAAGTATGCTTAGCTTTAGCCGGAGGAGTTGGCTGTAATCGTAAAATCTTCCAGCCATAGTTTGTTCAATACGCCACATCGCCTCGAACGGAGATCGATCCAGTACCTTTTGTGTTTCTTTGAGTCTCTTAACGACGAAATGACCGCTCTCTCCCCGAGCTACCCACTCTTCTAGAAGGGTAGATTTGGCGGGTTGGACTGCTTCAAGCACATAAGGAGAACGGTTTCGGACGTAGACGATCTTGAAGCAAGCCGCGGTAGGTAAGAAATGCCTTGCAGATTCGGTAAATTCCGTCGACCCCAGCGAACGATTGGGAACTTAGCCCCTTCGTTGGAAGCATTTAGGCTACTTCGTACATTGCAGCGAGGTTTAGAACTGCCTACCTGGCTGTCAGTGGGATAGAAATCAACTGAAGAAGTTTTGACCTAACCAATTAGCTTAGGATAAC
>NZ_ASSJ01000014.1 GCF_000473895.1 Rubidibacter lacunae KORDI 51-2
GGACCTGCCTACCTTTTAATCACTTGAAGGGGGATTCTGGTCGATGCGAGTGAAGGGCAGGTTCAGGGAGGTCTTTGAAATGCTGGCGGGCTGCCAGCTCCGCAATTAAATGGTCTTCCGCGTCGATCCGACTTGGATGGGTCCGACTGGATGCATCTGTGTCGAACCGCCCTACAAGAGGTCAAAGACATTCGGAGGTGCTAAAGTGGTCGCAATTTGACGGGTGGATTGAAGCTTGGATGAAGAGATGTGGCGAACCAAACTCTTTCACGATTTCACCCAAACGAGGGATAAACGGTATCCCACACCTGCCACCATAGATGGGAAGACTATGTTTCTTAGCTGGCTATACCTTCCTCAGTCCTCAATCAGTCCTGCTGGTGTTTTTTGATTTACTCTAAAACATTCTGATTTCATCTGCGGAATCTCGACTTGAGATAGTTGAGCAAGACATCAAAGGAAAATTCTAATAGCCAAGAAGTTTCCAGCCACTAGAAAGTTTCGCAATGGGGAGAAAGGTAGCCAATTCAGGATCGACGAGATTTCAAATTAGGGTGATAGACCATTTAAAAAGTGGGGTCTGGAACTCCGATCTCGAAATGAATGTGATGGTGATGACTTAGTTCGGACGTACACAGACTTTCCTTAATAAGGACGGAATCGTTGAAGAAAATTCGGTCTTTTCGAACGAGCGGTTGGGCTCGGAGCGCATTCAAGATTGCTCTAGCCGCATCGCGATCGTATTGATCATTTTTCCAATTCGGAAGGGAATACCCACCTCCCTTACGAGGTAAGTAAATATCACAGGCGTTGCCACACTCATGACCATAGTGGTCTGGAGTATTTCCACCATGAATCAAACTTACATCGTTGATTGGAATGGGGGCAATGCTTGGATTGCCTCGGCGATGATTCTGCTCGTAATGTAGTCCCGCTGCTACAATCGTTTCGGATAGCCAGCTCGTGCCGAAATCGTGGTCATCCGATTTATCTATTCGCTCGTAGTTGATAAAACCTTGCCCCTCGATTGGCATTTCTATCCATTTAGGGGCATTCGCTGCCCTCAACCACTGGTGAGTCTTTCCCTCGACGTCTATTCGTCCATCTCCTCCAAGTTTCGTACTACCATTAATGATGGATTGAAAAAGGCAAATGGGGTTCTCAAGACTCGGATCGTAAGTCTTGTTGCTAGGTCTAAACCAGCTAAAGCCTAATTCTTTAAGTCGCTGTTTTACTTTGATAATATCGTGGGGGAGATTTCTACCTCCTCGGCCGACACTGTCGTCTAGCACTAGCGTTATCGATCTCAAAACGGATTCACCCGTTCTGGAAGCAACGCTACTGGCACTCAGCGCACCATTCCTTTCCTCGACTATTGGAGTTAAGGTATAGTTGTTCCCAGAAACTAGGCTCGTTGATTCCAACCCCGTTGAGCGAGCTCTAATTTCTTTGACGAGCAATTGGGCGCTTCCCCGGCCAATCGTGCTCGGATATTTCTGGAAATGTCGCTTTTTAAATTTAGCCCAGGCTCGGCGTAAGCGTTGCCCGTCGGAATCAAGAACTTGCTTGGGCTCGAGAAGATTGACTTTTTGCAACCCTGCGCAGATAGCTGATAAAATCTCATCATCGCAGTCAACAATCTTAATAGGCTCTTCTATTGTCAATAGAATCTTCTCAATGTCGCGATTAGTTTTCGGTAAAAGGTTAGAGGAGAAGAGTTCGATATCCTCACCGGAGTCCAGTTTTAAGCAATCTCCAAGCGACTGCATACGATCCGCATAAAATTGAGCTCGGGCAATAACATCCGACCCGTAATCGTTCCCTGTCGATCCTTTATCCATATTTCTGATGGTTTGAACGGTGTCAGGACCGGCATTATAGGCAACGGCAGCTCCTTTAAGAAAATTGCTTTCACTCCACTTTGGAAATCGAGAGATGATATTTTGCCGAAAGTCAGAATAGATTTTGGCAGCTTGGTCGATATGAGCTTCGCTAGCAGGGTCTCCGCCTAGCCCGGCTTGTTTGTGGTAGTTGCGATCGACTTGCATGATTCCGAAACCGTTGCCGCCATCCCCGTACCCGGCTTTGGTCAAGGGAGGAACATTGCCACAGCGCGACTCTCGGCTAGCAATGGCTGCAAGTATTGCAGGGGGGATTTCGTACTTCGTAGCGATCGCGTAGAAGCGTTGTAAGTATTGCCGGACTCTAGGTAGATCGGTTTTGGCCATTTGTCGGGAAGCTTCAATTCCTGCCGAGAGTCCATCTTGTCTGGCCGTCCGAGATGATGCTCCGGAAGTTTCAGCATTTTTTAAAGCAACATCCCACCGATGCATCGCCTTTCCTGGCGAGGGCTGGCCTGTGGTTCGTGTAGCCTCTCTTCTTGGCGGGAGATCGGGTTTGTCCGCGGCCCCCATATCAGCCTCTAGCTCAGGGCTGGGGCTAGACTCTTGACTACGGAAGATTCGCGGCCAGAACCAACAACTATCTCGGCGCGATCGCTATGGATATAATCTCCGTCTCTCTCCAATATTCTGGGATCGCACCACTTAACCCAAAAGTAATCTCCCTCCTCCTGGTAATCGCGAATGATATATTTCCCAGGTACGATCGTGGCCATCTGCTTCTGCAAGCCTTTGGCAACAACTTTGCGTTCGGATAAAGGCTGGGCTCTGAGGGAGGTTTTTTGTTTGACCCAAATCATTGTTGACACGTTCGTCCCACTGAGTGAGCCCCCATCAGCAGCGGTTAGGTTGCCGAGGCGAACAGAGCTAAAATCGCCAGCAACATCGATAATAATGCTCAACTCGTTGGCAAACTCGTCTACTTTGACCCAGGTAGAGTTATTGACGATGATGCCTTGCATAAAAGGCTGGCTCGAATGGGGAGAACGATTGATGAATATGTCTACTATGGGATATCCCTTTAGCAAGAGGGAATCAGTCGAGAACTTGGGCTCACGAATATTAGACTTAACCAAGTTGACGTAGCGATTAGTCTTATTCCATTCGATCTCAATTTTGTAAGCCTTAGCTAAGTCAGCAAGTTTAGCGTAGCAAGAGTCATCAGTGAAGATATATGCCTCTAGAGATTTCCGACCATTGATGTGGAGCGGGCAGGCACGCAGGTCGTCCACAGAGATTCTGGTTGACCGCGAAAACCTACCCCCAGCCATGTAGGATTTAACCATGTCACGTAGGGTAGCACCTCCAGTCCCGCCGATATCGCTTTCTTGAAGTTGCCACAAATCCCAGCGGAGTGCCGTTCCACCTGGCCAACCATCATGCCAACGCATAGGACCGTAGTTTTCATGAGGTAAGCCTCGATGAAGGGCAGTTTTAAGAGAAACTCCACTGGCTTTTTCAGCGTCAGATTTTCGAAAATCTCGCAGTGCAGCAGCTTCAGCATGAGTCATCACTTTCTTAATTGTGATGTCGTCTTGACTCCACCCTAGTTGGGAAGCTAAATTTGCAACCTCCTTGCACATATTTTCAATTTGTATGGGTGTGGGAGGATAATCTACCCAGATTTTGCCTCCCATGCAAGCAATGCAAATCCCAACAGCATTACTGTTACGACTCAGTGTATGTTTGGACAGATACTGGTCGTAGGCAGTCAGTCGCTTGATTGTGCCATCTCCCAGAACAACCGTATGGTAAGAACCGGGTTTTGACCAGTTATATGAGGTAGCTGACCAGTGAAGATATATTTTCTTGACTTCTTGATAAGACATAGTCTTTTGTTCAGCTCTATTGCTAAATGCAAGAGTCGCAATAAGCACAGCTATCAATCTTCTTCAAAGTTGCCATCCCAATCTTGGATGACAGAGTCAGAAGTTTCAAGGTTAGCAAAGGTATTGTTGTTCGCATCTTCTACGTCTTCACGATCGGGACCGGGAAGGAATTTTGGAGTCCAAATATCGCCAATCCTAGCTCGCCCTGCAAAGCTTATTCCACCACCACCAATGCCAAGAGTTATAGCTATGGCCTCAAGGAGTGAAAATACATCTTCAACATTACCCATACGCTTTTCATTTCTTTTTTTGCATGTATCTTTCTCATTACTCGATTCCAAGCTACAGTCTAGAACATAATTCCTTTCAATTAAACTGCGAACGGGTCCAGTTGAAATCAGGAAAAGTAGGATTGAAAGAAAGGACACAATCACTCCTTGAATAGTCAGAGATTTCAACGCTTGCTTGGGGGGGTTCGAATCGATCATTGCTTTTCTGAACCCGTTTCTAAACCTATCTCTTCGTTATTTGATGATATTGACCCAGAGTTGTTTTGTTGTTCAAACGATTCGGTTTTGTTGTTCCTGTCCAGGGAATCAAGCAGCAACTCAAGCATTGGAAGAGCCCCCAAATATTTAATTGTTTCCAGACCCTTTTCACCATTGGCAATGTACGTATGGGAGTTGCCCAAGACGCCTGACTGGGGAGACATGGACTTGATGAGATCGGCCAACTCCGGTAATCTTTCAATGAGTTGAGGAGCTATCGATGCAAGCAGCAGCCAAGCTTGCTGGTTTTCGAAAGCACCAATCTTTCCTCTAACTTCATGCTGAGTAATTTTACTCTGTATTTTTGCTCTAACCTCTTTAAGTTTCTCGGCTGTTGTGGCAATCTCTTCTTTAGCTGCAACCCGGCAAGCATCAGCAAGAAATTTATCAGCTTCGGTGATTGCTAACAGCTCTTGTTCCTCTAATCTGTGACGTTCGAGCTCATACTTAATTTTCTCTAATGAGATTAGATGATCGCATTTGCTCTGCTCGAGCCCTAAAAGATGTTTTTGTATTCGTTTTGTTCTTCTTTCAATTCCTACAACGTCAATATAATCGTTGCTATTTTCAACATATAAGTCGTTTTCATCAACACTATGGATAATCAGACCTTTAAAATCTATTTCCTGGGACTCTAAGATAGGCTTAACTATTTCAATTACTTGTTTCTCAAATATATTACGAGGTGGAAAAATATACTTGGATTCGTCTACAATCGACGATATCTTTTTACTTGGCTCATCAGAGGGTAGATTGTCGTGCAGATCGAAATGTTTTACAAAACCAGCAGCAGTTTCAGAATTGGTGGGACTGATTTCTGGGTTTTCAACTGAAGAACATGAGATGGAGTGGCTTGATGAAGATGGATTGTTAGCAGACTCAATGCTAGTTTGAGACTGCGACTCTTCATCAATTCCATCAGTTCTAGGAGAGACTTTCTCGCTAGCCGGAACTACTAGCACGGCTTTTAATTCAGAGAATAATTCTCTTTTCAGGGCCTGAAATGATTCTGGCGACTTTTCAGATATCAAGCTATTTCGCCCATTTGGAGTGATACCGAGCTTCCTAGATGACCGGATAGATCTATCTGACGAAAGAGAAATATCGGAAAACTTATTCTCTGTTAGAGATGGTTCGTCCTCTAGCTGAGGTGGATACTGTGAATCGAGAATTTCCGATATTGACAGAGAGGCTGCGACTGAGCGAATGGCATGCTCGGCACAGTTTTGCACAACGCTCAATAGCTTTTCTAGTCCATTATTGCTTGATAATCTCCCTGAAAATTCCTTTTTTGGCTTAATGAAGAAAGTGGACTGGATGTCAAGCTTTAAAAGATCTCTCGTACGGATAGCCTCTTCATCTGTCAAATCAACATCTACAGTATGCAGAGAGTCCATTACATTGACCCCTTTCGGCTCGTGCAACACTGAAAGGTAAATGATTTCAAATCCAAGATGACTCAGTTTAGCGTTGATGTCATTGCAAAATGTTGCATTTGAAGAATCAAATTCCGAAGAAACAAATTCCGTTGAATTGTTAATTCCACTATTACTTTCACTATTTCTCGCGGTATTATCACTCTCTGTCTGACAGTTGGTTAATTCTCCCGAATCTGATTGCGAAATGGATTTAGGATTTCCGTGTTGTTTTTTTGTTTTGGTCTCGACCAAAGATAGTGTAGCTTGTGTTGTTTCCAGTGCTTGTGAAACTCTTGCTTGACTTCAGAATACAATCTTGAGTAAATGAGTCTAGTAGCGATTTCCACAATGTCTGACTCTTTATTCGGACTCTTTTCACCGTATGGCACGGATACCAATCTATCTTCGTCAGAAAACTTAAGCCAAAAACTAACTTTGGAGTTTACTGGCTGGTGATCTAGCGAGTAAAATGCAGACTCGCCATAGAATTTCTTGTCTATGAAAAGGATGGACGGTGTTTTCTTGACACGACGTAATGTTAGCCCAACAAACTTGATTCCGGCAAGTCTCAGGACTTTACTTATTTTGTCCTCTCGTTCAATCCTTACCCTGATATCATTTGTGAATGAGCTAAAATCGCGATCGGATTTCTCTCTATTTTCACTATAATTGGTGTCCTCAATTAAGTCTCTGATAGCTCCCAAAATTACTGAACTTAAAACCTTTTCTTTGCTGCTTATATTAATTTGTTGCCCAAGTATCGTACTGAAAATAAAAATCTTAAATCCCAGCCGATAGTGTATATTTCCCTCTAGGAAATAGATGTAATTTCTGTCAAAACTCAAAAATCCATTTTCGTTTTTCAGATCGATGGTCTTCGTTGATAATACCCATCGGCTTTGGAAACCTAAATAGACAAAAAGAACAACACTTATGATTAAAAGCGCAAGCCCAAGCAAAGAGATGGCTACTGGGTCTGAAATTGCAGCCAAGAATTCCCCTCTTAAAATTGGAATTCGATCCCCTCGAGCAAGGGCAATCGCACTTCCCGATGATATCTCCTGCAGGAAGGTCTCGCTCTCCTGGTACTCTGGCTGAATTGTTCTTGGGTAGTTTACTTTCTCAGAAGGAAGTTTTGCACATCGGACTTCAACAGTACAAGGAAACGATGCAAGATCGATAAAACTTCCGTGTGTGGGTACCAAAATTTCAAGCAGCATGAACAGAGATATCATTTTATCTCCCTTGCTCAAAGACTTTCTTGATTTATCAATTTCTTTTCCTGTCTTGAGAATACTATTTTTTACTGTACCGAATACCATCAATAATGGAAATTGTTACATTCAATAACCTAAAATTGCTATCAAACCCCTTTTTACTTGACATCGATCGTCTATAGGGGAACGAATACCAAGCCTCGTATCCTCTTCATCTGAGCGATTGTGAAGGATAGCTTGGCTAAGCTCATTAATTCTCTGGTTGGAAAAAAATGCCTGCTAACTTTACTAAGCTGTCATTGGCGGGATAGTAGCGTGTCACCGACATTGAGTTAGTTTGCGCGCTAATGGTATTGCCTGCGTTTAGTGGACCAGTCAGTTCTGTCGCTTATCAAAGTAGACGCGAGTAATGTTGCCCGCTACTTGAGACCTAACGCCTCAAGAGGTTTCTGGATGATGCTTCCGCGCTCCGTTAGATCTCTGTAAGCTCTTTTCGCAGCTGCTCGGACTTGTCCCTAGCCGCCTTCACCTCTTCGTAGAGCACCTCTGACCCCTTGCGATCGTTGCAGGCGGTGCATACCACGTGCAGGTTAGAGACCTCAAACGTCAACTCCGGATAGAGAGACTTCGGCCGTTTGTGGTCGAGAGTGGCGTAGTTTGGGTGCAGGTAAACATCAAGTGAGGGGTCTGTAGCCCCGTGATATCCCCGCTGGAGCGCGGTCTTCTGGGATTCCGTACGGAACTCCTTCCCGCGAACCATCTTACAGTCGCAGTAGGGACAGCGCTCGGCCATCAACTTGTCCCGCACCTCGTTGCAAGTCATCCATTTGCCACCTGCAGCACGGAAGACCCTGATGTTCCCTGCTAACTGAGGGTGGGTCGCGAGCCTCCACTTCTCCCGCAGGACGCCGGTGCCGCCAGACCATCCCTCAAATCCGCGATAGAACTTTCTGCGTTCCCTGGCTTCTCGTTCGTGCTTGGGCAAAACAGCCTTACCCCAAGACCGGATCTCTGGTTTTTTCATGGTTCAAAGCGCCGCCAACTCTGTTCGCAGGCGGGCGGACTTCGCTAAAGCGGTATCTGCCATCTCGTCGATCGCGGCACTGATTCTTTCCAAACCGCGCTCCTCCTCGTCGAGCTGGACGGATAACTCAGCATAGACTCGGTCTGGGTGGTCTTCTGGGAGGGAGGCAACTTCAGGGTGGAGCTGCGGTACGAGGTAGTCCTGCAGAATATTCCAGCTGGCAATGACACTATCCCATCCAAGGTTGCGGTACCCGCGAGACTTCACCAATTTACGACGGTCTGCCGACAAAATCTTGAAAGCCTTGCTATTCCGTCGCTGAAAGTCTCTATAGCTCAAACCGTCCTCGGTACGTGCTTTGCGTCCCACGAGGAACCCTCCCTTAATGAGTTGGAATGCTGACACCCGCTTCAGCAACAATCTGGTCCCACTGCTCGTTCAAATCAAGGCGGGCAGCTGCTTTCCGCAGCGCCGACAGATTCCGTTTTGCTGCATCGCGAGAGCTGGACACGATTTTCACTTCGCGTTGGGCATCCTGCCGAAGCTTTTCAATCTCGAGGTCCATATCAGTAAGGGCATTGCCTGCCGCTATCCTGACTTTCTCCGTACGTTGTTTTTCTTCTGATAAAGACTGTTTGAGGTGCTCTACCTCTGTCTGTAAGGCATCTCGCTGTTGGTTGAGAAGGCGTGCAGTTTGGGTGAGCCGCTCCTTCTCCGGAGCGACGTACTCCCCCTGCAGGGCGCGGGCTTTCAAATCAGCTAGCTGCTCCCGGCTCAAACCGCGGAGTTCCTGGACTACAGATATGCTGTGTCGCGCCTCTGCAAGCTCTTTCTCTAGCTCGGTGACGCGCGCTTCTGCTTCCTTCCTGCGCTTGTTAGCACCCTCCGTCAGTATCTTGCGATTCTGTTTCAGTCTCCGGACGCACTTGGCAATAGTCTCGGCTTGGGGGGGTGTGAGCCGCTTCCCTTAAGTCTTCCAGAGTGAGCCCGAATTTACTTGCCGCTTCCTCGGTAGCGTATTTCGGGATAGATAGACGTTCACTAATAAGTGAGGCGACTTCATCTAACTGGCGTTTTGTATAAACCTGCATCGGCATGCCCCAGTTGACAGCGATCTAGATTTTACCCAGTGACTACCAATGTCGGTAGGTTTTTTGATTCTTGGTTCGGGATTCTTTAGAACCCAAATCCCCCAACCTTCTAAACAAACATGTGTACCAAGATTCAAGGAACACCCGACCCAATTGCTATCCGACTCAAATCCCCATGAACCGACAACCCTACGACAGCTTCGCCTGGCAGTTCCTTTACATTGTCGAGCTATGGCAATCAATCTGGAATCATGGTTTTGATTCCACCCTCACTCTTTTCTTGAGACGCATTCACGCACCGTTGCCGTTGCCGTCACGCGCTCCAAACCGAGCGACCAGTTCGTCGCGGGATAGACTCAGTAAGGTAGGGAACTGCTCCGTATACTCCTCAGGAGTCAGTCCGGCAAAATACCCGATTACAGACTCCAACCGATCGTCCACTCGACCGAAGCGTGAGGCGAGCAAGGTCTGTAGTGTCAGCCGGAGACCCTGCTGGAGACCCTGCTGGAGACCCTGTTCCAAGCTTTCTTCCCGTGCCCGTCTTTCCCACTCCACGAAGGCTGGCGATAGCGTCATGGCGAGCTCCCGATCCTCAATGTTCAGGTATTCGACACCTTCTATGTTAGTTTTCCAGCTTGCCAGCAGTTGCAGGGCTTTGTCTCGCTTCAACTCCGCTGGTGGCAATGCCAGCACCTCGGCGATCGCCTGTTTCAAGGTCCGACCGCGCCCCAGCAACCGCAGCCACAACGTCTCCTCCGTTTCTGGCAAGCCATCGAGAGCGACGAATCCGGCTCGATTGAGCTCGGCTGTAAAGTAGATACCTTCAGGCCAAGAAGGGTCCGGCTTCCCCCCGATGCGCTTCATCAACGTCGGTGATGCTGACGGGCTCAGAATCCAAAGCCTGGGCAGTTCCGACTCTGTAGGCGCGGGCAGCCGATCGCGGCTGGCTGCCCTGAGCGCATCGAACAGGGTCACCAGCAACTTCATCACGCAGCTGCGCACTTGGTTGAGGTCGGGGCGATGGCTGTAGGGCTCGAAGATGCACGGTTGCGCCGCCATACGACCCAGCAGTCCGAGCTGCAGGCGATCGGCTGTAAGCTGTGGATCGGGAACGTACCAAACATCGATTTGGCGCGCCTCATCCCGGCTCTCTAGTCCGGCGACAACCTCTCCCGTCGGAGCTAATAATTCTTGCAGGTACTCCTTGCTGTAAGCGTCAAAGGGCTTACTGGTCATGGGCAGTGCAGAGGGAAACGGGCACCTCACTCTAGCAGTCCTAGCGCAGTTCGCATCATCTTAAAACTCTTGTTGTGAAATAAATTCTGCTGCAGTCTACTCTGCTCGGAATCACCCCCTCGTTCGCTCAGGCTGCTATCAGATAACAATTCCACAGCCCTGCTACTATCAACATCGAACCGTCAACAAATCCAGACTTCCGATTCCGGTACATCTGTGATGCGATGCCACATCGGTTCAGTCCCGCAACGGCATGCTCGCACCGGACTTGCTCCCTCGCTCGGGCTTGGTTCTCCACTTTCTGCTCTGCTGTCAGTTGTCCTCCCAGCGGTTTCTTGTGCGGAATCTCTACGTTGACGTACTCCCTCTGCAACCCCTAAAACTCTTAGTCCCCCTGGATTTTGACCTCGTCGGGAATCCACCCACCCAACCCTCAGCGTTGAGAACGCCTTTTTTGTTGGCTTTGCTTGGATACGCGACGCTGAAGACCAGTAGGCAGTCGTAGGGTGAGATCGCTGCCAGGTGTGTGCGGGTGTCGAGATTCTTCTTCCCCAAGTGTCTTGGCCACCCTTTCGCCCGCCCCAAATCCCATAAACCACTGCTGCAACAGCTGCTGCCAGGGCTCCAGAGCGACAAGTTTAGGGGGCGAGCGAAAAAGTTCTCGCCGATCGCGACCTCGGTTGCCTCCAACACGGATAAATCCAAGCGATCGCAAAAGGTTTCTAAGTCCTCCGGGGCATCGGGGGCAGCAGCCCCTCAGAATCGACCGCCAGCTATACGGTGGCCTGCTGCAGGGAGTTATAAATCAGGCTCCAACTCAATTGTCCCGGCTCATTTACTTTCAAGCCCAGTGCGAACAGTGCATCAACGGAATCTTTACCCACCCCGAGCCATTTGCCAGAAACCTCATCTCCCCCGGCTTTGCCTAGTGCTTTGAACAGGTTCCTAAAGTCGGCCTTCAACTCCTGATTCCACACCGAAACCGGCTTCATCACGCGCAAGCCAAACTTGATAACCGGATCGCTCATCGCCGGTACCTCAGCTCGGAGGGATGACTTATCATTGTCTAAGAAGATTGCAGCGACTCGAGTATGGTACGGGAAAATAGCCCCCAAATAATCCCCACTAGCAAGCTGCGCAATCCTTTATCGTCACTTCGCCTGTTTCCTTCGCAAGGATGCTATCTCCAATGTGGAAGAAATTTTTAGTCAGTATCAACTCAATCATCTTCGTTGTTTCTTCTTTCTTGCCAGCGATCGCAGGCGATTATTCAAATCTTATTTGTACGAGAACTAGAGGGTCTAGTGTAAACCTACGTACAGGACCAGGAATTAATTATCCTAAAGGACTAATTCAGGTCGGATCTGGGGGAGAGAGAGTCGTTGCTCGTTTTGAACAGCGCAATTACACGGTCTCTGACGGAGAGCTGATTACTGTCTTTTCAAGTAGTCCCGCAGCGGACGGAAGCACCTGGCTGAAAATTGGAACGAACCAGTGGGTTGCTTGGGTCCGCTCTGATTTTGTTTGTCGATAACCTTGGAAGACTAGGAACTTCCGCTGCCTTAGAATGCGCACTCATAACCGAAGAAACTCTCAGGTGGGCGATATATCATCTACCATCATTCGTATCTCACAAGCTCTGCTATCTGCAGGTGGCCTTCCTCGCCAGTCGTGACTTCCCGCATCCTGTCTCCTTCAACATACAAATCAATCGCCACAGGAATCCTCTAGCCTTCGTAAATGCTGTATGAATTAACACGCCAATGACCCGGTGCCACTTTCGAATAATTTTCATATTCAATGAGCACATGGTTGCTTTCGGCCACTTCACTCTTGTACGTGATGAGATTATGTTCCACGCAAAAATCGGGCGCGCCTCCCACACTCCCCCTCAACAAGCCAGCCTCTGAAGCAACTCTTCAATTGAAATAGTAACTGAGGTGAGCGGGCGAAAGCCTAAAGAAAAATTCAGCGGAGACTGAGTCGTCTGCTTCTTTGCATCGGGCACCCGATTATTTCGCCCAAGACCGAAGTTTGGCACGGCAGCATGAGCATTTCAGCTGCCAATATGCTCCGTCTCGCAATTTATATTCTCAACTTATAAAAGTGCCCACGGGACTGTCGTTGAATCTGGGGTGAAACTCCCGCCTTGGAAGACACGCGAACCGATACACAGCGAAGCTAGCCGGTGCGATCGCGGCGCTGCGTCCTGCTCAAAATGTGCGTCGGCGGACTTAGCGATCGCCACCGAATTGTTTCAAGGGGGCTGTTGGTAGGCCGCACCAGCGGTACCGCCGAAGGGAATTGGAGGGCTGACGACGGGGGGTGATGCTTCGTACACGGCACCTGTGAAGATAACTCGCGATTGCGAACACACCTACTCCTACTGGCATACAATCGGAAGCATCAAAATTGGCTGTGGTGTAGTTAGGAGGTGGCGATTGATGGCGAACCGCACGAACGCCAAAGAAGTACTGAGACGATACGCAGCGGGGGAAAGAGACTTCTGCCGCTTCAACTTACGAGGGCAATCTTTCAAGAACGCCGACCTCAGTGGGGCGGATTTCAGCGAGGCAGACATTCGAGGTACGAATTTCTCGGAAGCAACGTTGTGCGGAGCGAACTTCTCTAGGGCAAAAGCCGGGCTTCAGCGTCGTTGGGTTGTGGGGTTGTTGGCGATCGCGTTTGTTCTTGCCACTATGGCGGGAATCTTGACCTTCTATGCAGGTAGCACCGTATCGAATATTTTCGGCACCTCTAGCTTCAACCAAATCTTTGGTTGGTGCGGATTAACGGTCACGTTCGCCTTCATAATGTGTACCTTGCGCCGAGGTATCGCTGAAGAACCTGGAGATGGAGCTGTCAGAGTTGCTGCCGCAGTAGTAATAGCTTTCGCTGGATTTGGAATTGTCGCTGGAGCTGTCCCTGGAGCTGTCGCACTAGCATTGGCTGTCAGTGGAGCTGTTGCTGTAGCTGTAGCTGTCGGAGGAGCTGTTGCTATCACTGGAGCTGTCGGAGAAGCTGTTGCTATCACTGGAGCTGCCGGTGGAGCTGTTGCTATCACTGGAGCTGCCGGTGGAGCTGTTACTGTTGGTGTCGGAGGAGCTATCAATATCATTGGAGCTCACGCGTTCTCTTTCGCTGTCACTTTCGCTGGTGCGTATGTCGGAAGGCGCGCGGTAGAGAGCCCCGACGACCGAGGCCGATGGATTCGCAACCTTGCACTCCTAATCGGGTCTACCAGCGGCACGAATTTTCTTAAAGCTGACCTTACTAATGCCAACTTCACTGCCGCAACTCTCGGTAGCACAAGCTTTAACGCAGCTGTCATCACGCGCACCTGCTGGAAGGAAACGCGTAAATTGCACCTCGCAAGCTCGGGTCTCTCAATTCTCCGCAATATTGACGTCAGTGCTCTGCTCGTCAGCGGCAATGGCTACAATCAAGACTTCAAGTACGCCGATTTAAGAGGTGCGAACCTCGTCGGAGCGAACCTCGAAGGTGCCAACCTCAAAGGAGCAAACCTTGCTGACGCCACTCTCAAAGCTGCCAACCTCAAAGACGCAAACCTGACCAGCTCTCAGTGCATCGGCGTGGATTTCACCAGTGCCTATCTCACCGGAGCCTGCCTGGAAGCCTGGAACATCGACCCGACGACCACCCTTACCAACGTCGATTGCCAGTTCGTCTTCCTGCTAGAGCACCCAAATCACCTTGGCAGTCGAGAGCGCCGCCCCCACGACCCAAGCGCCACCTTCGCTCCCGGCGACTTCGGAAAGCTCTACACCGAGATTATGGATGCCGTGCAAATTCTCATCCGTGACGGCATCAACCCCGACGCCTTCCTCGCTGCTTTCGGCAAGCTGATGGCAGAACACCCAGAAATCACTCTCGACTCGATCCAGTCCATAGCAAAGAAAGGCACTGACGCCCTCGTCACCCTTGCCGTCACTCCCGACACCGACAAAGCCAAAGTCGAGCGAGACTTCCTTAAAGCTTACAAAGTCGGGCTCGAAGCTGGGAAAAACCAAGCCCGCCTCGAGTCTGCCAGAGAAAGCATCCGCGATATCAAAGAAATCATCTCCATACTTACTCCCGCCAACAATCCCGTCGTTAAACTCATCGCTCAAGCAGGCGCAAAAGCTATGAACAATTCTTCCGACCAGAGCCCGACTATCAAAGTAAGTGGCGATGCAATCGGAAACGTCATCGGTGACAACGCCACCATCAGCGGCACCATCGCCAAGAGCATCCAGCAGCTGCCTGCCAACGACGACCGCCAAGCCGACCTCAAGAATCTGCTGGAAGAACTCAGTAAGGCGATCGCGTCAGAGGAGATTTCCGACACCGACAAAGCCGACCTCTTGGCACAGCTGCAGATCCTGGTCGGAGCGAGCCAAGAACCAGAGACCCCTGCAGCTAAGGAGCAAAGCGGACGCGCACTGAGGACAATGAGTGCGCTAGCCAAAAATCTGCCTACGGCAACTCAACTTGTCACCGAGTGCCGCCGTCTGCTGCCCGAGATTGCCAAACTCTTGGGACTGTCCTTGAATCTGGGGTGAAACCCTCAGCATGGAAGACCCGCGAACGAATTCACTGCGAAGCTAGCCAGAGCGATCGCGGACGCAATATATTCTTCCTCGACCGCCACTAGATCGTCATTTGGCTTACTGAGGAGGAAGACTGCAGGCAACCCGAGAACCGATGTGTGAAGGTGGCGATCGCGAGGGGACTTTATTGCTACCCCATACTTTCAGCCCTAGCAGATGTGCCTGACCCACAGGCGATCGCTTTGCCAAACCTCCGTTTAAGTTAATGGCTCCTCGAGCTGCAGGGATCGATCACTTTCTAGAAAGATAATTCCGCAGAGGTGTGTAAAGACGCCTTGCTGTGTGCCAGAAACTAGCTTGTGCGGGGAACTTAGACTGTTTACAGGGTCAGGGGGCTTCTGAGTTTTCTCCTAAAAGATGACATGCACCCCTCCGAACCGGTATTGTGCGGACTTCTTTACTGGGGCACTCATGTGCTCGCGCTTCCAAAGATAATCATCAGAGCACCTTGAAAAATTTCCGGATGTTGGGGACCTGGCAGCTGAAAAGTTCGTGCTGCCCTGGCCGACTTTCGGGATTGAGCGATGTATCGAAGTTCCCAACAGTAAAAGTTTCGAGTAGTTGTATCAACAATACATGTTGTCTACTAATAACTTGTATGATTTAATAGGAGTAACAAGAGTTACAGGTTCCTCAAAAAATCATGTTCGATGATTTATTCAGAAATCTTCAAGATACAATAGCTTCTAAAGTGGAGGAAACTTTAAAAGAGGTAGAAAAATATTTTGCTTTTCCGGAAGCCGATGGACCTTATATTTCTATTCGCAAATTCACGGTTGATG
This sequence comes from Rubidibacter lacunae KORDI 51-2, assembly GCF_000473895.1. Taxonomy (NCBI): domain Bacteria; kingdom Bacillati; phylum Cyanobacteriota; class Cyanophyceae; order Chroococcales; family Aphanothecaceae; genus Rubidibacter; species Rubidibacter lacunae. The sequence continues at coordinate 15,657 of NZ_ASSJ01000014.1, forward strand.
ATTTAACCGTAGAAACAGATGGTATTACATCTATCGGTGAAAATAGGTGGCGAATCGAAGCCTATGGAGACAAACCCAAATCTATAACCAACATCGATCCGATGCGAAGGGTTGTATTATTTGAATTTGCTGAGCCAACGGTTCCGGAATGCATCTTGGCTTGTCGGTTCAAAGCAAAGGCATTCAAAACAAAAGAAAGTATTGTGGTCAATTTATCACGGTGGGAGAAAAGTCCAATAGGAATGATAAATCGGTCTTGGTCAACTGGTATTTCGTCCAAAGATAATTTACATACCTTTGAAATCCTCGCCCATTTTAAGAGAAATGATATCCCTGCCAGAGCGCGAATAGTCATTGATTTTGAAAGTAATGGCATCCTGGAGATAGAGAATATCGAAATATTACAAGCATCTGTAAAGAAGAGTCCCTGAAAAACGAAAAAACACACAAAACTGATGGACAATCAAAATTCTCTCAAGGCAAGGTTGGCTTCCGGGTAGTCACCATGTCAACTTATCTTGCCATGTTTTTTGCATACTCTCCACAATGGAAAGAGACTGTGCAGGTGCTGATTGATTTACGCTCGACTAGTTGGTGCAAATACGGTGCTGAGCTAGCCATATTCGCTTTAGTAAGCGCCATGAATAGTACAGCCACAAAAAAAATCCAAACGCCTTAGTTTGATTGGCAATTCCGTCTATTCACCAAATCGCTATCGTTATTTGCATTTGTCGGAGGAGTAGGGAAGACACCTAGCGATCTTCTGCTACCCTCAACAATGCCTCTCTTCATGGAATAGGAATTCCGAAAAGGGATTAAAAGTTTCAAAAAAACTCCTCCTAAAAGCAACCACTCCACCCCCGCTATGTAGATCTACGTCCCAGCTTGGGGCAATGCTCCAGCTCCCTTGCTTTGCATCTCTTGGCAATCTATTCAGTGCTGAAGTAATCCTTGCGCCCCCATTTCAGCCCCTCAGCACCCATCATCCCGAGCCTGCTCCCTTTGCTCTCTCGGTACTGCCTTCGAGTCCCTCTCCACTAGCAAATCGAGGGAATTCACGCGCGTCTAGGATGCTCACGGCGGTATAGACATCTGTTGGGAGACAGGTTGGTCCATGCCCAATACTTACAGGATGCCGTGCCGTTCGAGATACCGTTGATTATATTTCCTGAAAACGTAATAGATAAGCTGCTGGAACGGTTCATTCAGGCGCGTGCTTCACAGTTCTTTCAGCGTTGCGATCGCCGCTCCCCCAAATCCTTTCGCTGAAATCTCCAGCACTGTTTCCAGCATCTTGCCCTCTGCCTGGAATTCCCCACTGAATAATGGCTCCATCTCTATGCACCCACTGGTGCAAGCGTACCGCTCCGAGACGAGTCTTGTCTCGGTAGGGCTGCGCGATCGCCCCTACAAGCTGCAGCTGCTTCCAGAGGTGGGTCAGCCCTGGTGCGTTCCCAAGTACGGCATTTCTCTTGCGAAAATCATATTACCATTGAGAGGCTCCAGCATGTTTTTCTCGATCTCCGTATCGATTGAAGAGTTGTTTCTGAGGCTAGCTCGTTTGGATGCTATCGGGTATGCTTCGGGCTAGGAAACCACTACAAACCTGACTCGGCGCTATAGCAGACAGTCGCACTGAATCTTCTCGGCCTTCTGCACTTGCTGCGGCTCAGATTCTAGACGTTTGGCTTCGCCAGAAAATGTGCAACCACGATGACGTTTTGAAGGATCGAGACTACGATTCACTGTGGGTTTGTAGAACGGGAAAGCGCTGCTGCCTTATTGTCGAGACAGATGGTGAGGGACATGTATATTGCGACTCTGAAGGGAAAACTCGGCAATTTAGACATGCATGGCAAATCAAAGAATGGTTACGTCAGAAATATGGCATTGAAATCATTAATTTAGAAGTCAGAAGTTTTTGATAAGCTCAGTTAAGTTTGAGATGCTTCAGTTAGGATAGGCTTGTGGATTAACACATCTCTGCAAAAGGATGTGGTTGCTTAAGCACTAGCTTTGCTCGGGCATCAGGTCTCGCCGGTAGCTTCAAGGATGGATGTTTTCTGGGGTGAAAGCTATGCAAGAACTCGATCTAAATAGCCTAGAATTTGAGCAGCAGATCGTCCTACGTGATGCGTACCTCATTATGTTTGAGTTCCTTTCGCGACACTGGGACGGGTGTTGGGAGATTGAGCTTGGTGCCGTGATGGGTGAATTGAGCCTACTGACAAACGAACAGGGAGCAAGGTGCCCCCTCGACGCAGTTGTACTCCAGGACTTTCTTAAGGCATGTGACGCTGTGTGCCAGGCACAGTTAGGGCCACATGGTTACTCCGGTGCAGACTTTGTGCTGGAGCCCAAGGAGAAGCCATGACTCAAACGCTGCCTAACTTGAAGCTGCAGCTGCACGTAGCGGTAGGGTCGCGCTAGAGATTTAACCGAGTCAGGGAAAAGGCTGTGTTCGATCACTTTGAAATCAAGACAGTAAGATTTGTCGAGTCAGTCAAGTTCTACGCATCCGTCCTGGAGCCTCTGGGTATAGAGCTCAAATGGTCCGACGAATCAGCAGCTGGATTTGGGTTGGCGGACGAATCCAACGTACGGTTCCTCATAGAAGAATCATCCCACGCTCAGAACTGCCACATCGCTTTCACCGCATCGGATACAAGTTCAGTGGATGCGTTTCATTCAATTGGTACATCAATGGGGTTCACAGATAACGGACCTCCTGGGCTTAGAGAGGAATATGCTCCCAATTACTACGCCGCCTTCTTACTCGATCCAGACGGTAACAATATAGAAGCTCTCATTTATATCTAGTAAGGGCAGAATCGTCCTAAGTAAGCAACCTGGGCATTGCACAATGTAAGCATGAGATGCCCTAATTGCCAATCCCATCAAATTCGTAAGAACGTACACCGTTGTGGCAAGCAAAACTAGCAGTGCAAGGACGGCGGCCGTCAATTTGTCGAGTCCTACTCTCAACATGCTTACCCACCGGAGGTTCGGGAAGACTGCTTGCCGCGATATGTCGCGGGGCAGGGGTACCGGAGCATCGAACGTTGCACTGGGGTTAACCACAACACCGTCATCAATTGGATCCGTTTGAGTACATAGGTGCTCCCCCAGCTCCCCACTGAAGAGACTCAAGCTCCTGAAATTGGGGAGCTCGATGAACTACAAATCTTCGTCGGCTCCAAGGAAAAAATATGAAAATGGACGGTGGTTGACCTTAAACGGACTGGCATCCTTGCCTTCATGGTTGGCGACCGCAGCAGCAAAACCTTTGAGAAGCTCTGGGAGCGCGTGCAAGGGTGGGATTGTTTCTGGTGGGTGAGCGATGGCTAGCCGGTGTATCCAAAGTTCATTAATGCGACAGAACATGTGGCGAGTAAAACGTATATGACCCGAGTGGAAGGAGAAAACACAAGGCTGAGGCATTACCTAGCAAGACTGAAGCGCACGACTCTTTGCTATTCCAAATCTGAAGCGATGCTGACTCTATCGGTCAGGCTCCTAGTGCATTATTTGCGTTACCGGACAGTGCCAATTCCACAGTCAATCATCTCTTGAGTGTTCAACGCTCCGAGACAAATGATTGTCTCGGCAGTGCCGCGCGATCGCACCGACGTGCAGCAGCTGTTTCCCAAGATCGCTCAGCACTGGTGCGTTCCTCCGGCGCGTAATATCTCTGACGAGAAGCTTATGTTCCTTTGGGGGCTTTCGTCCGTTCTCATCAGTTGTCGCTACACTTTAAGATTTATTGCTGGAGTCTGGGTGGTGGGAGGCGATCGGTTACCCTTTGAATAGGTGGCTTGTAGAACTAGATCCTAGCCAGAGTCTACAAAATTCACTAAATTTTTCAGCTTCACTTTGCTTGACGCGGCTCATCTCAAGTGAGCTAGGCGGCGACTATCACTTGGGTAATAGATAGTCTATATGTCAGGGTATTCAGACTGAAGACAAATTCAGCTCAAGAAAATTAATCTTGTTGGTGACCAACGAATTCAGATTCTCAAGTTATACTTTTTTGCTTCGTGAGCAAGAGGTTTTTAGGTCTTTTTCTTGAGAAATATCTGCAGGCATTTACAGCCATGAATAAAAACCTGTCTAAATTCAAATTAATAGCTTTTGTAACGTCTGTAGCATCTGTAACGTCTCTTGTCATATTCTTTTCACTCATTCCTCCCGGACATAGTCAAAGGAAAGGAACTTGCTTCAGAGTAGCCCGTGCATGGGTTCACCTGTCTACTGGATCTGGTTTTGAAGAGGAATCAAGTGTCAATACCTTTGAATGCTTCGCCTTGGCTCAACGTTGGCTGACAGGAGACTTCAATAGTGATGGCAAAGTTGACCTGGTCAATGTTTACGGAAGAAATGGCGACGCTCGTGCATGGGCTCACCTGTCTAATGGTTCTGGTTTTGAATATGAATCAAGTTTCAATACCTTTGCGGGTTTTTGGGAAAGCCAGCGGTGGCTGA
>NZ_ASSJ01000015.1 GCF_000473895.1 Rubidibacter lacunae KORDI 51-2
GAGGGCAGGGGAGTGCCAACGCCCTGCAACTAAGGATATCTGCCCGCACCTGCTACTCGAGCAGCATGATGCATGCACAATGATTGATGGTTTGTTGGCATGCTGATTCGGGCAGTCCGAAATATACCTGACATTTCTTGCTAAGTCTGCTGAGTGAGTCGCCTGCCCTCGATTTGTGGAGCTTCGACTACCCTCGCCACATCAGTAGTATTCCAATTGGCGTTCGTCGCCAATGCTCTAGGAATTCTCCCCGGCACGCCACCCCGGACAGGACCCAACTCACCGTTGACAATGGCAGCTCCAGCCCCAACTTCGCCTGCATAAATTGCAGTTGATTCTCCGTCAATCCCTCCGCAGCTAGAATATTCAGTGCCGAGGGCTGCCCATAGGAAATACTTATTAACTCCAACGCGATCGCGCTCTAAATCCAAGCAGCACTAGCATTCCCTTACCTGTCAACATACAAGGGATAATACAGGGCCAGGTTGCGGGCAGCTTCGCTGCCGAAGAGTTTGGGGCGGCAGGAGTAGGCGGCATCGAGATAAGTAGCAATCACTCAAAAGCCGAGAACGACACGATCGCCAAGTATAAGGACGGCAACTTTGCTCTGTCGGGAAAAAGAATGTCTGTCTGTCTGGTTAAAACGCCAGGGAACGGTTGTGAAGTCACGTTATTTGTGGCTGCGAGCGAGGCACACGCTCGAAAAATAAGGGCTGAAGGGCAATTGTCAAACTTGCCTGCAAGTTCTTCGTACATTTACATAGCTATCGTTCGGTCTTGCAATATCGCTAAGGCTATTCCCAAAGTAGGTCTTCATCAGGCAGGTATTTTTTGAACGATCGCTGCGGAACTGGCAGTGCTCTTACCAGTCCTTAGAGTTAACTCGTAATCCTCAATTTGTCGACCGTTCAACTCTCTGCACCCATGTCTGCGTCAGATCCTCAAACCCTTACCATTGGTTGGCTCTATCCAACATTAATGAGCACTTACGGCGATCGCGGCAACGTTATTTGCTTGCAGCGACGTGCTCAATGGCGAGGCTTTGACGTGCGCGTAGTCCGCCTCGATCTCGACGCCAGCGCCGATGACTTTGCGCTAATCGATCTCTTCGTCGGCGGCGGCGCTCAAGATCGGCAACAAGAAATTGTCATGCGCGACCTGCGCGGAGCAAAAGCCGACACCCTATCCGATCGGATTGAAGCCGGCGTGCCCGGTTCCTTTACCTGCGGTTCACCGCAACTGCTCGGTCACTACTACGAACCCGCACTTGGGCAGCGCATTGCTGGATTGGGCATCTTCGACTTTGTCACCAAACATCCCGGACCCGACGCGGCGCGCTGTATCGGCAACGTCGTATACGAACTGACTGCCCAACCACTGGCAACCGAAATTGCTACCGATACTGGGACAACCCCCCTCGCGATCGGCTTTGAAAACCATGGCGGTCGTACCTATCTCGGAGATGTGCAACCTCTCGGGCAAGTCCTCTACGGCAACGGCAACAACGGCAAAGACGGAACCGAGGGTGCCTTTTACCGCCGCGCAATTGCTACCTACGCTCACGGTCCGCTCCTGCCCAAAAACCCCGCCATCGCCGATTGGTTATTGCGCGCGGCCCTAGAGCAAAAAACTGGCAAACCTGTCACCCTAATCCCTCTAGACGATGCGCTCGTGCAGCCTGCCCGAAGTGCACTGTTGCAACGCTTGGGCTTGCAAGAAACGGCAAGCTCGCGTCATAAATAATGCCTGCAGTTTGCTTTTGAGAGGACTGAGTCGCAGCTTGCAGCTTGAATTGCCAACTGCACTCCCGGAGTTCTGGTCGAGTTGCTCCAAGTTGCCGATAAGTTGTTCGGACTTGCAATCGCGCCGCGCTCTGTTGCCATCAAGTTGCCACCAAGTTGCCAAAAGTTGCCGCTGAGTTGCGATCGCGAAAACTCTTGGAGGGAAATTGACCGACATGTTGCCAAGTTGGCCAACGTTCTTGCAAAAATTTGCGATGATGAGATTGTCTGCATGATGATGAAGTTGTCTGCAAGACAAGACTTGCTCCCGATTCACGCCCGTCAACTCTCACTTCAATGGAACCATGACCGGACGAACTATCGATAATGGTGCCTCGACCGTCCTACTCCTGATCGTGCCAGCCGCGATTGCCTTAGTTGTCTTGTTTGTTGCCTGGCCAGTACTCCTTGGTGTTGCCCTGCTCTCCCTCGGCTGGCGACTGTGGCAACAGTACCAATGGCAACAATGGAGCGCGCGGGTCGATCCCTTTTTCAAGCAGCTCATGCGCGACAACGAAGGCCGCATGACTGCAGCTGACTTGGCCCTGAGCGCTAACTTGACCGGCGACTCAGCCCAACGCTTCCTTGCAAGGAAGGCAACCGAATTCAATGCGCTTCGACGCGACAGCGATCTCGGCACTGCCTACTATTTCCTGACGGCAAGCGCCCTTGGCAGCGCCTTCGATACGGATACCGATGCAACCGACATAGTTGAATTAGATGCAGATGACAAGATGCCGGTCGAAACTGCACCGGCATCGACATCAGCAGCAAGCTTGCGCTCCGCATTTGACTGTGAAATTGACGATCCCGACACCGAAGGCGGAAGTGTTGCCGCGCCCACATCATTAGGCGCTGCCCTCCGCATCCGTCAGCAAGAGCAATCTACCGCCATCTCCCTGCCATCGGAAAGCAGTGCCACGTCCACTGACCTGGATGCCAAAACACTTGCTCTGATTCAAGCCGATTTGGCCAAACGCCTAGACGTACATCCCAGCACGGTTACCAAACGCAAGGGCGAACCGGATTTCAGCGAGTGGAGCCAGTGTCGCGATCCGGAAGGCATTGCCTGGGTTTTTGACCCCCAAAAAAAGGTCTTCCGACCGCGCTCCTAGCACTGGTAATGCTCCCACGTCCTGAGACGGCGTTCGCCAGGGGCGGGCGCGAAGGCTTTGGTTTCCAAACCGCAGCTGGTATCTCACAGCCGCAAATTTCGCGAAAGTTGACTGTTTAATTGGAAGCTAACGCGATCGCTTCGTGCGGTCCGACCAGCGACAGGTACGGCTCGATCTCGAAGTAGCGTTGAGCTACCTCGCATGCTTGTTCGGGCGTCACAGCCGCGATCGCAGCTTGAAATTCCGTATCGAACTCGACCCCAAGTCCGAGGGTTACGTACCAGCCGAAGAGCTGGGCGAGTTGCGAGTTGCTTTGCTTGCCCAAAGCGTACTGCCCTAGCAGCTTGTTTTTCGCCACTTGCAGCTCTTCTGTTGAAAGCGGTAACGCGCACAAGCGCTCGACCTCTCGGTGCAGCCCTGCGAGGGCCACAGCCGTATTGCTCGGAGCCGTACCAATATATGTAATGAAGTGTGAGTCATCGACGCGCGTGGGATAAAACGCCGACACGTCATAAGCTAGACCGAGCTTTTCACGCAGTTCGACAAATAGCCGGCTCGATAGCCCGTTGCCAAGATAGGAATTCAGCAGCTTGAGTGGGGCATAGTCTTCACTGCGAACCGGTGCTGTCAAATAACCGAGCATGACGATCGCTTGCTGCGTATCCTGCTCGGTTAGGACCCTTTGCGGATAAGGGACCGGAGTCGGATGTGCAATTGCCGCTACCGCTTCGTCGGGAGCAGACCAATCACCAAACGCCGCCGCCACGCGATCGGCTGCTTCCTCAATGCTGATGCGACCGGACAAGCTCACTACTAAGCGATCGGGGCGCAAATACTTACCGTGATGGCGATGTAAATCCTCTCGCTGAAGTTGACCCAAGGTATCTTCCATACCTAAGCTGGACCGGCCATAAGGGTGGTTGCCGTACATCCGACCGCGCAATTGCTCTAAGGCAACCTCGAAGGGCTGCTCCCGCCGGGCACGGAGACTTTGGAGCGCTAAAGAGCGTTCGAGTGCTACTTCCGCATCCGGAAACGACGGAGCTCGCGCGAGCTCCCCCACCAGGTCAAAGATTTCGACGAAATCTCCGGACACCGTCTTCAGGCTGATGCCGAAGTAATCGGACGTTGCATCTGTCCCGAGACCGGCACCAACTGACTCCACTGCCTCGGCAATTTCAGCAGCCGAGCGGTGCTCCGTTCCCTTAGTCAAAACGGATGCAAGCAGATGTGCGAGCCCAGCCTTGTCAGGTGTTTCCGCCCGCGTCCCGGCATCTACAAACATCAGACGACCGGCAATGATATCGGCTGATGGATTTTCAACGACAACGATCTCGATGCCATTTGCGAGGGTTGTCCGGCGGACATGCCTTAAAGGAGGGGCGAGTTGGGTCATGAATCGGTCAATCCGTTAGACGGGATAGGGAGCAATCCGAAAATCCGGGTCGCGCTTATGCTTTCCGAGTGTTTACTAATAGAGCAACCGACCGCATAGTGAAGCGTCGCGTTACTCGGGCAGCATAACCGTAACGGCATAGCGATCGGTGGAAAGATACTGTCGCGCGATGCGTTGTAAGTCCTGGGGAGTCACACCTTGGACGCGCTGCGGATAGGTTGCCGAAAGTTCCGGCGACGCGATCGTGCTGTAGTAGCCGTAGAGCCCGGCAAGCTGCCCGGGGGTCTCCGTGGAAAAGGCATAGTCGTTACAAAGCAGGCGCTGCGCCCTTTTTAGTTCGGCTGAGTTTACGGGAACGTCCTGCAGTTCCTGCAAAAGGTCGCGCAAAAGGTTTTCCACATAGGGAACCAGTTCTGGTTCTAGAACAGCACCGATCGAGAACAAGCTTGAGTCGCGCTGCAGCGAAAATGACGTGCCGATGTCGATTACGATTTGGCGTTCTTCTCGTAACTCGCGCATCCAGCGTGCCGATCGCCCTTCCGTTAATACTGCCGACAGCACGTCTAACGCGAACGCATCATCCAAACATTCGGCACCCGGACCGACCCAACCCATTAATAATCGCGCTTGCTGCAGCTGAGGCGATCGCAACTCGGAGCGGCGGATACCAATAGCTGGCGGTTCGGCAGCAACGTTAGCTGGCGGACAGGATAATGGCGCTTCGAAGTCGGCGAAGCTACTGGCAACCCACTTGCCGGCTTCTATGGCATCGAAGTTGCCAACTAGCACGACAGTCATGCGATCCGGTTGGTAGTGCGTGCGGTGAAAACATCGCAGCATCTTCGGCGTGTAGCATCTCAGTTCGGCCTCCGTCCCCAAAATCGAACGCCCGTAGGGATGGCGCTCGTAGAGGCTTGCACTCAGCATCTGAAAACCCAGCCAGTCGGGGTCGTCGTGGCAGGCACGTAGTTCTTCGAGGACTACGTCGCGCTCGCGGTCGAACTCGCTATCGGGCACAGTTGCGTGCAAAAGAATGTCTGCCAGGTGCGGTAGTACCTGCGGCATGCGATCGGTCGCCACTGTTAAAAAGTAGTGGGCATAGTCATAGCTTGTTGCGGCGTTAGCCATTCCTCCGCAGTATTCGATGTGGCGGTCGAACTCGCCAGGCTCGAGGGATGGGGTGCCTTTAAACAGGGCGTGCTCCAGGAAATGTGCCATACCCGACCAATTCGGCGGCTCGTGGAGAGCCCCTGCTCGCACCCACACATCAGCAACTGCAACAGGCGTACCAGCAGTCTGTTGGTGAATTAGTGTCAAGCCATTCTCGAAACGCGTAATGCTAGCGGGGAAATCGGCGGTCAGACCGGAGCATTGGAGCAGTTGCAATGTGGATGTGGGGGGCAATGACGATAGGCTCTATGCTAGCACCCAACAAAGCATCCCCCCAGCTCTAGAGTTGGAGGGATGCAAATGCTGTGGAGTGCGACCGCGACGCCGTCTTACCTCAGCTTCTGACCTCATGATTCAAATGGGATTCGGCGTTCTCGCTTGAAGTTTCCGAGTACGATGCCCGGTCTACTGCCACGAGAGGGCTGATTCCCTCATGGGGTCAATATGTAGATCAAGAAACAGTATTGGCAGTCACCAACGTCGCCGCCGATCCACACTTTGCATTTTACCCAGTCATCTAGGGAATAGTGCAAGTGCATTCAAGTTACGATCGTGGATGGTAAGTCCCAATCTTCTCGAGCTGCGGTTGACCGCAGCTGACTGCTGCTGACGGTGACGGCTTAGCGCGATCGCTCCACATCGCGCCGGTCTGCACGTCGTTCGAGGCGCTTTTCGAGGCGAAACAAAAACACCATCGCCGCGACGAGCCCGAGCTGTAGTGCCAAGTTGCCCAAGGTGGGCAGCACCTCTGTTCCCGCTGCCAAACGGGCGGTAAAAACTAAAGCTCCGACCGCACCTGAGACAGCAAAAGCGGCGTAAAAAAATCTACGAAACCCACGATAAGGTGCCTTAGCTTCAGCTAGGAGACGGGCGTATTTTTCTTTTCCGGGACGTTGCTCGGTTGTTCGTGCGTCGGGCGACTCGGCCATGGTGATTCCCTAGCTAATCGGTCATAATTGACACGATCGTTCAGACACGTGCGCGGAGATCGCACTTTCGTCACAACAATTATTGCGGTTACTATGCAACGCCCGCAAACAACTGTGCCCAATCCTGCATAGTCGCTTTGTCATCGGTAACAATTTCCACAATTTTGTTGCGGGCGGCGGGTTGGAATAGAGCTTCTACGCACACTTGCGCGACGCGAGTTCTGGGAATGCTGCCCCCAAACAGGGAATCTGCAGATGACATCACCAACGGGTCCGAGTTGTCGTCGTTCTTCAGTCCGCCCGGCCGGACGATCGTATAGGAAACTCCGCTGTCGACGAGATACTGCTCGGCTTGACGCTTCCAAAACAATACCAACCAAAAAAGATTGAGGGGGTGAAAAAACTGCGACACGCACAGGGACGACACGATCGCGAAGTGCTCGATATCGCACGCTTTAGCCGCATCGACCAAATTGCGCGTTCCCCAGTAGTCCACCTGCAGTGGTCCCAGAGGGTTGAGACTCGGCCGCGCGCCCGTGGCGCAAAGCAAGACAGTGCTGCCGGCGATCGCCTCGCGCACGCCCGCAGCATCGAGGACATCGACAACAACCAATTCGACGGCTGCGGGCAAGATCCGTTTGGCAGCGTCGCGATCGCGAACCAAGGCTCGGGTGGGAATACCGCGTTCTATCAACTCGCGAACGATTTCTCGGCCGGTTCCCCCGGTCGCTCCGGCGACTACAACATGCATGGGTTACTCCTAAAGTGCTCGAATGCGACCTCTGTGACGCAACGCCACAAAAGACTCGGGCAATTTCTCTTCTCTTGGGCAAGGAGGCACGTGCGGTTCCAATTCTTTAGCCCCGTAACGTTACTAAATTGTACCCAGGGGCACACCAGTGCGGCTTCCGTGGCACCGGCAGCTTCCCACACCGACCAAGGACCCGACCAGGTGTAATATGGAGTCTTCTTCGCTCGAACGGCAATCAAACTACGTCCAGCACAAACGCGAAGACGTTCCTGCGGCTGCAACCGACACTCCCTTTGCACCCGTACGCGCACCCTTTCACTTTCATCACCACTGTGGGGGTACCATGGCGATGAATGCAGACGTGGAGAGCGTTGCAGATTACCTCAACGCTCACGCTGGCTGGTTCGTGCGTTGCGCGCGGCCGATGGCAGCCGAACCCTTAAGCGATCGCGGGTACGCCCTGACAATTGGTCGCTTTGGTGCCTTTGGCTACGAGGTCGAACCAAAGATTGGCATCGAGCTAATGCCTCCGGAGGGTTGCTGCTACCGGATGCAAACGGTCCCGATTCCTGGCTACCTCCTGCAGGGCTACAACGTAGATTACCGCGCAACATTGGAAATCCAGCAGTCACCCGATGCAGGCTGTACCCACGTCGATTGGACCCTCGATTTGGGCGTGGCGGTTCACTTCCCAGGATTCATCCACCGCTTGCCGCGCAAGCTGATTCAGAACACGGGCGATCGCCTGTTGAGTCAGATCGTCCGGCAGGTATCGCGTCGCCTGACGCGCAAGGTGCAAGAAGATTTCCACTCGCGCCTAAATGCATCGCTGCCCGACGGCGAACATCCTCTTGAAACCTGACGTTTGAAGACTGCGGGCAAGCCAGCGCGCGATCGCCGAAGTAAATGATCCGGCATGGTCAACTGAAGGGTGAGCTTCAGAGGTTGTTTGAAAATTGGAAGGCGGCATCAAATTATGCCAGCCGTCTGACAATCAGCCCGATCGTCGTGATGTAAACCATCGCCTCCGACGACTACGGACAATACTCATAGTCCACCTTCCAGCCTCTTCCCTGTAGAACACCAATTAAATCGTTCAAGACCGAAGGTCGGCACTGCAGCAGGGGTATTTCAGCCGCCGGCACGCCACAATCCGGCAATTATTCGAGGTGCTCCTGAGAGCTTTTCTACTTTGAACACTTCTGCATCCAGCCATCCCTTTCTGCACTCGTTCCTCGAAAACACTCCCTATTTTTCAAGGTGCCTCCTAGCAAATCCATCTTTCATGATTTGTTTCTACCCTGTTTTCTATTAGTCACTGCAGAGTTTCAACTATTACCCGTAAATACTTTCTCGGTCGTGTGGCATTTCTCGATCGCGTGCAATCTGTACGCTTAACAAAATCACCGGTAAGGTTCCGACTAACACGACAGCTAGAGCCGGTGCTGCCGCTTCAATGAGACGCTCGTCAGAGGCATATCGATAGGCTTGTACTGCAAGTGTCTCGAAATTAAACGGGCGTACAACCAGCGTTGCCGGCAATTCTTTCATCGTGTCCACGAATACCAACAGCACTGCTGTCAACAGACCGCCCCACATGAGCGGTAGATGCACGCGCGCCAGCGTGCTGCCCGGTCCGTGACCCAAGCCGCGCGCTGCATCGTCTAAATTCGGCCGCACGCGCGCGAGACTTGACTCGACTGCACCCAGCGCCACTGCCAAAAAACGCACCAGGTAGGCAAATACCAGCGCCGCGATCGTTCCGCTCAGGAGCAGCCCCGTTGAAATACCTAAGGTTACTTGCATCCAGCGATCGAAGGCGTTATCAAACTGCCCAAGCGGCACCAACACGCCCACAGCAATTACCGTTCCAGGAATCGCGTAACCCATCGCCGCTACCCGCACGCCCGATCGCAGCAGCCACGTACCCTGCAACCGCTGGCCGTATGCCAGCACCACCGCGATCGCTAATGCAAGACCGGCTGCCAGCACCGCCACGCCTGTGCTATGAGACGCCGCAGTCCAAAAGTCGCGGTTGAGAGTCTGGGTGAGGTTGCTCGAGGTTAAGTAGACCAGGTAGCAGCCAGGTATGCCGAAGCCCAACGCAATTGGGACTCCGCATGCCACCATTGCACCGATCGCCCGCAGCCCGTCTAGCCGATACTGCAAGGGCGACGGCGACGGCCCGCCCGCTTGGTAATATCTCGCCTGTCGCCGCGACCAACGCTCTAGCACCAAGAGGATTAAGACGAATCCCATCAGCACTGACGCTAGCTGAGAAGCAGCCGCGCGATCTCCCATACCAAACCACGTGCGATAAATCCCCGTGGTGAAGGTTGTGATACCGAAATAATCCACCGTCCCGAAATCGCCGAGGGTTTCCATCAACACCAGCGCCAGTCCCGAGGCGATCGCCGGACGTGCCATTGGCAGTGCCACCGTCGCGAAACTGCGCCAGGGACCGTAGCCCAGAGATCGACTTGCTTCCACCGTGCAGCGCGACTGCTCCAGAAATGCCACGCGCGCTAACAAGTATACGTAGGGATACAGCACCAAAATCAACATGGCGATCGCGCCCCATAGCGACTGCACGTTGGGAAACCAATAGTCGGCGAAGCCCTGCCAACCGAATACTGAACGCAGGCCGGTTTGTACGGGACCGAAGAAATCTAGCATCACAGTGTAGGCATAAGCCAAGATATAGGCCGGTGCTGCTAATGGCAGTAATAAACCCCACTCGAAGCAGCGGCATCCTGGAAACCTGCAGGTTGTCACCAACCAAGCCGTGCTAACGCCGATAACTGCTGTTCCAGTACCGACGCCCACGACCAGCCAAAGGGAGTGGCGTAAATATTCGCCCAAGACCGTGGTGGCAAGGTGCTCCCAAATATCGCTCGCATTGGTAAAGAGACTGCCAGCCACAAACAAAATCGGCAGTGCTACCAGCAACGCGATCGCCAATGCGAATAGCGTCCAAGCATCTAAGCGCCAGTGCACGGGAAGTGGAACAGAAAAGCGATCGACAGCCATGCAATGCCCCAATCGTTCAGCCCAATGGGTCCAGAAAGAACATCTATCGAACAGTCCGCCTTCCAGGCTAACCCGGCACCCGCATAACTTGTCGTAAGCCCGTCTAGTTATCTGGGAACGCGGCTGGGAAGCGATCGCTATCAAGGGAGGCAATGCACAAAAAAAACCTTGACATTTCCCGTGCAAACCGTAACAATAGATACAGAAGCGATTAAATCGTTCATCTCCCGAGCATTAGCCGAGGGACGGAAGTAGGAGCGCGATCGCAGCCAGCAATGGCTAAAAGCAGCTCTGAAGGAACGCGCCTCCAATCGAATCCACAAGCGCATTGAGGCAAGCATCATGAAATATCGCGGACACGAGTACACCAAGGCACCGGTAAACCTGAACGTCGTCGAGCATCCCGAGGCTGGCAAGTATCGTGGCGTCAAGGTCACCTATCACGACTTCGAAGCAGTCGTTCAGCATCCGATCGGGCGCATGATGTACCGTGGTGTAAAGCACTAAATTGTGAAGCACTAAATAGGATCTTGGTCGGTAACTAGCTACTGACGAGCGTAGCTTGCTCCGCGTAAGCGCCGACCACACCTGCACAAACTAACTCTTCCAGTTTTCACGGGAGGGTTAGTTTTTTTGACGATCTAAAAGCCGCGATCGGAAGTCATACCAATTTGCAGAATACCTGCGACAGATGGTGCAAGCGAGCCCCGGGAGTAAAAGTTCCCGAGTTGCCATTTGTCGAAACACTTCCTAGAGTTGGTATCAGTTGCCAGAGGAGTGTTTTTTAAGAACCATTATAACTCGTCTTAGCGAGATCGAATCAATTTTGGCGCAAATGTTCTAAGTTGCAGAAAAAAATACAGCTCCTCAGAATAAAATTCACGGCAGTAGTTTACGCTCCAGGGGGATTTTTTTGCACTCATTAAAATTCGAACGTCTCGATCGAGTGCCTATTTAGCAGTATGTCCTCGATGCCGATATCGGCACCACCAGCACAAATGTCTTTCAATGTAGGCAATCCCTGACGTTGGCTGCTCAACTTTACTGGCGAGAGATTAAGCAACCCTGTTCGAGATTGCAGCAAAGGTGCCTCCACGTGCAGATGGTTAATGGTTCTACCCGTATCTGGCAGGCCGAATGTCTGCCGCTTTAGGACTCCAAGGCGCGCATGTTTCTGCTGGCTCGGGCATAGATACGGACGCAAGTATCTCGAACAGGAACAGTCCTGGAAGGAATTGCGTTTATCTTGGCAATGATTTTTAACAATCTCGACGCCCTCGTCTGCGTTTGCGTTCGTCTTTTCTTTTGGGGTCGGCACGCTCGCCCTTCTGGCGGCAGCTGCTGGCCGACATTTGCGCTCGCCCTGCTTTCGTCTCAAGCGTTGCAGAAAGCTCAGGCAATGGTGCTGCAATGCTCGGGTGGCACTCTCTCGACCCGAGTGATACCCCAAAAAAAGTGAATAAGGATGCTAGCGGTAGGTAAAGCGACCCGAAGAAAATCATTGTTCGCGGAATATGACTTCATTCTCGGGGCTCTATCTATCTTGCATCTATTTTTCGTTCGGTATGACTCTTAAGACGGCCAGAGGGCTTTGGCAGAGCGCCATATACCAATTGCCAAGCACGTGACCGCTTATTGCAACGTTGCCCTTGTCAGGGTGCGACTGCACGTTCATCTGCCATACCAGTCCGCGGCGCTCCCCGCCCTTCAAGCCCAACTGCTCGGAGCCCCTCCAAAGCCAGCTAGAATCGACACTCAGACAATTGCCCATTAGCGAGATCTGCGGTCGGACCGACTGCAGATCTCGCAGTGCAAAGTTGCAAATTGATGTTGTACGAGTTCCTAACAGTCGTGTTTCTTAGAGAACCGAGCGGTTGCCATCCTTGCGCAAATAATTCTGCAGCACGCGGACAGGTGCGGTTTGAAAAGCTTAGCCAGCGGCGGAAATCGGCCAGCCAATTACCTAGCGCGCCACCTGGGGGAGCGTTCGGGCATCGTCTTGAAGCGATCGCGCGATGCGAAAGAGTTCTTTGCCCGCGTGCAAATATTGCTCGTTGAAGTTGTAGGGAAACCAAGCAAGTTCGTCGATACCGCCCTCGATTTGGTTCAAGCAGTAGTAGAGGTTCGCGGCGGCGGCGGCGGCTTCCGAAGGATTCGGACGCAAGGATAAAGTGCGGCGAGCATCCGCCAACCGATTGCGGCAGTCAGTGAGGTAGCCTTCAAAAGCTGCCAGCAACCCATCGTCAAACGGGTCTGCGCTGAGGCAATCTAGCTGGACTTCGAGCGGATTGAGAATGCTGCAAATCGAGCGGTTTACGGGTGCGTAAACGGCTTGCAACCATTCCTGTAAAAGTGAGTCCGCATCGCGACCCGACTGGCGTTGTTGCTGGTGGTGTGTCTGGGCGCGAGCGCTGCGTTCTTGGCGCAGCGCTGCTGAAGGATGTGTGGCTGCACCCAGCAATTGAGCGTCGTAGCGACGTCGCTGTTGCGGGTTACCGAGCACCGCATATGCAGCATTGACCGATAAAATCTTGTCGCGATCGCCTGTTCCGCCGTTGCTGTCCGGATGATAGCGCTTTGCCAGCCGCCGATAGGCTTGTTTGACCTCAGACTGCGTGGCCGAGGGGCGCAGTTCGAGAGTCTCGTAATGGGAAGCGGAACGGTCAGAAAGCGTCATTACTAGAGAGGTTGGCGATTGCGAGGACTTTCACAATCTAGCCCAATCCTCCCGAGGGATGCTAGATAGTCGAACGCTGCAGTTCGCGAGCAGTCTTCCAGTAGCTTGCGCGATTGCATCGCGGGTCGGTGCAACTGTCCCAAACTCGCTTTAAGCCGTTACAGCCTGGACGCGCGGCGAGAGTTCCTGGAAAAGCGGCGTGCTCAAGTAGCGCTCGCCAAAGCTTGGCTGGATCGCGACGATCAACTTGCCCGCGTTTTCCGAGCGCTGTCCGACGCGCACCGCTGCGCAAAGTGCCGCCCCCGTTGATATTCCTGACAGAATACCTTCCTCGCGGGCCAGGCGACGTCCGTAGGCGATCGCGTCGTCATCGCTCACCGTCACTACCTCGTCTAGCAGATCGGTACTGAGTACCTGCGGCACAAAGCCGGCACCAATCCCTTGAATTTTATGCGGGCCGGGCTCGCCGCCCGACAGCACCGGACTGCCTTCAGGCTCAACGGCGATCGCCTTGAACTCCGGTTTGCGAGCTTTGAGCGCCTGTGCGACACCTGAGATCGTACCGCCCGTCCCGACCCCAGCAACGATGATGTCCACCTGTCCGTCGGTATCTTCCCAAATTTCCTCGGCGGTCGTCGCGCGATGGATTGCGGGGTTCGCCGGATTGTTGAACTGCTGCAGCATGAAGGAGTTGGGCGTATGCTCGACGATTTCCTGCGCCCGCTGGATACAGCCTCCCATCCCCAACACTCCGGGAGTTAACTCCAATTGCGCGCCGTAAGCCCGCAACATCGCCCGCCGCTCGCTGCTCATGGTTTCCGGCATGGTCAGAATCAACATGTAGCCCTTCGCCGCTGCCGCCATTGACAGCGCAATCCCGGTGTTGCCCGAGGTCGGCTCTACGAGTACGGTTTCGCCAGGGACAATCTTGCCCTCGCGCTCGGCGGCTTCGATCATGCCAATACCAATCCGATCTTTCACCGATGCCGATGGATTTCGCCCTTCAAGCTTGATGACGAGTTGCGCGACGCAACCTTCAACCGCCGGAATGCGATTTAGGCGCACGAGGGGGGTGCGACCGACCGTGGCGGTGATATCTGCAGCAATACGCATGGCGTGCGGTCCTCTCGGTAGTGGTTTTGGGTGATAGCTCTCTCGGCACTGCTTTTCGCAACTCAGATGGGGTTCGAGTACTCGGCCGGGGCGTGGATGTCACGATCGCTGGGAACGGTTAAATAAATCACCCGCGCTCCGCAAGCCGAGCATGGTTGCTGATACGTCAACGCGCTAAATGTAGTACATCCAATCCTTCTGCTGGCGGGCATCGCACCGATCGCACAGGTCTTGCAGAGTTTGACTTCCCAGAGTAGCGCGCGCACCATCGCGAACGTCTTTCCAGGTTGCATGAATAACCGCCTGGGCGGCAGTGGGATCGGTCGGCGGATTTTTTTCGGTTGCTTCGTTACCTTCCAGGCAATCGAATACATCGAGAAGTGAGATATCCCCCGGCGCCCGTGCTAGCAAGTAGCCGCCCTTAGCACCACGTTGGCTGCGCACGAGACCGCCGCGTCGGAGCGCGGCTAACAATTGTTCGAGGTAGCGGTCGGGAATGCTTTGTTGCGATGCAATCTGACGGATCTGCAGGGGGTCTTGCCCTTTGTAACGCGCTGCCAGTTCGAGCAGCGCCAGCAAAGCGTATTCCGTTTTGCAAGACAGTTCCACGGGGGGATCGCGGGCGACAGTGTTATCAGTATACTCCGGTTCTCCGGTCGGGTTTTGTTGGATTCCTCGCAGCGGCGATTGCAGATCTGCGGCCACCCGAGCCTTGACCCCCGCAATCTTCACTACGATCGCGACATGCGGATAGCGCGGTTCGCGCCACTCGGCATAGACTGCGAAGGTCGAGTCAGGCACTGCCGGCATTACCCATGACATTTTCTGAAGGGACCACTGCAACTGAAGTCTCTGCTCTCGAAGCATGCATGTGGGAGGCAACGCGCACCCGCGATCGCGCCCGCGATGGATCGTTTGTCTACGGCGTGCAGTCCACGCGCGTATACTGCCGACCGAGCTGCCCGAGCCGCAAACCCCGCCGCGATCGGGTGCGTTTTTTCACGACTCCTGCTGCTGCCGAAGCTGCCGGCTACCGCCCGTGCAAGCGCTGTTTGCCCCAACACGAGGGCGATCCACTGCAAGAGCGCGTGCTGGCAATGTGCACCCAGCTCGACGCCGCGATTGCCGCTGAAGGCGCGCTGCCGACCCTCGCCGATTTGAGCGCGCAGGCAGGGCCGAGCCCAGAGCACTTTCAGCGTGTTTTCAAGCAAACCTTGGGCGTTACGTCGTTTGCGGATGCCGATGCGCGGCGGCAGGAGCGGCTGAAAGCGGCGCGGAAACGTGGCGAGCGCGAGATCGATGCAGCTTACTGGGTGGGTTTTAGCGCCAGCAGCGGTTCGTACGAGCGCGCGATCGCCCAGCTCGGAATGACGTCCGCCACCTACGGACTGAACGGACGCGGCGCAACGATTGACTGTGCAGCGGTCGAGACTCCATTGGGCATCTTGCTTGCAGCTGCGACCGAGCGCGGATTGTGTTGTGGACGATTGGGCACAACTGCAGCTGAGTTGGAACGCGAACTGCGAAGCGAATTTTGCGAAGCGACGCTGCAGCCAGCCGGCGAGCAGACCCGCGTGTGGGTGGAGGCGATCGCGGCTTACATGGCCGGCGAACGGGACTGGCCGCTACTGCCTGTAGACGTAAGGGCAACGGCCTTTCAGCGACGGGTATGGGAGGCACTGCGAGCGATTCCAGTGGGAACGCGCGCGAGCTACAGCGAACTGGCACGGGTGCTTGGCGCGCCAACGGCAGCCCGAGCCGTTGCGGGCGCCTGTGCGGCCAACCCGGTGGCGATCGCCATTCCCTGCCATCGCGTGGTGCGGCAAAACGGGGAGCTCAGCGGCTATCGCTGGGGTCGCGACCGCAAGCTAGCGTTGCTGGAGCTGGAAGCCTGCACCGCGCGCCAGGACACATCCACACCGCTGTAACTGTGCGGGCATTAGCTTCGCAACGGCGTGCGGATTAGTGCGATCGCTCGTGACTTGGGGGCTGGCGTAACGAGCGCAGTGCGAGCAAGATGGCAATGCCACCAAACGGGAAAGAACGCGGATTTAGGGTGATGAGCCGGCATTGAGGGCAACTGCATCGCCCTTTGCCACAACGCCCCCAGCGAATTCGGCGGGCACGCGCGTGTTGACGCACAGGCGGTAGAAGTGATTGAAGCGATCGGCGTTTGCCCAATCGGGCAATGTCTCTTGGCGGCGGCGGGAGAAGATCGTCGGGAACTCCGGATACGCAGTACCTGCTTGCGGATCGCGCGTCGGAACGATGCAGCGCTGACAGGGATTTATCCCCAAAAACGGCACGGTGCCGATCGCAAACGCCAATGGTTCCCCGGCTGCCCCAAACAGCCGGTCTTCCCAGAACGGCGGTACGCCATCGATTTCGAGATTGGTCCGCAGGCGCAGGCGCATTTGTTCGGCGTCCAGATTCGGAAACCAACCGGCGGTTGCCTCCAACGTTGCAGTGCTAACAACCGTCGGACCGGGGGAGTCGGTATCATCGGGAAAACCGATGTTTACGTTCTCGCGCACCTCGACCGGCTGCTCGAAGTAGTCGCTCAGCCAGGTATTGATGTCGCGGCGATCGCGGTGCAGGTGCAGCGGCGGTGTTGGCGCGCCGTCGGGTGCGGACAGCACCACGGTTCCCACCGTCAAATCAAAACGCGCGCGCAGGCGGTGAATTGCCGCCGTCCGCTTGCCGTTGACGAAGCGATTGCGCGCGTCGAAGATGGCCCACTGCCGGTCCCAGCGCAGGGCACCGCCGGGCAGCACCTCGGTGCGCTCGACCTCGACGCCGTCGAGGGATTTGATCGGGAAGATCGTGATGCGGGCGATGTATGCCATGACCTTTGGGGAACGTGCTGGAACGATCGCGAGCTACCGACAACCGTTTCACAATCGGAGGCAGGCGGTGGGCTTACCGACAGAGTTTAGGCGATCGCGTCCGGGCTAGACTTGTGGGAAATGCCGATTGCCAAGACGAACCGTGTCCCAGCAACGCATCTCGCTCTCGATTTCAACGCTGCTGCTCGCAGCAGCTTGCGTGTTGGCCGCGGTGCTGTTGTGGCAGCTGCGCGGTCTGATTGTCGTGTTGATGGTATCGGTGGTGCTGGCAGCTTCACTGGCGCCGATGGTCGGAGTGGTCAGCCGTTGGGGCATCCCCCGCCTCCTCGCCGTGATTCTCGTGTATCTGCTCCTCGTGGTGGCGATCGTTGGCGTCGGCGCGATCTTCGGCCCCACGATCTTCGATCAAATCGAAGGCCTCATTCGCACGCTGCCGGGCTATCTGGACAAACTCAGTGCCATCGCCCAAGACATCTCGCAGCGGGTCGGTGTCTTCGACTCGCCGGAGGAAACGGCCGTCCTCGATTCGCTCAGTCAGTTGTTCGATACGCAGGCAATCGGAGGCTGGATCGTAAGCTCCAGCCAGCAATTGATCGTGCGCTCTTACGGTCTTACCCGCGGCATCATCGGCGATATCGTCGGCGGCGCTTTTGGGATACTACTGTCAGTCATCATTTCGGGCTACATCCTGGCAGACTCGCCGAACCTGTCCCTAGGCATCACCAGTATCTTTCCGAGCCCGTGGGACGATCGCCTCCTAGGGCAAATCCCCGTTGTCGGCCAGCGCATGGGTGGCTATATCCAGGGACGCGTCTTGGTCTCGGCGATCCTCGGGTTGGTCATTTCTGTCAGTTTAGGCATCCTCGGTCTCGGAGAATTTGCCCTCGGCTTGGGCGCGATCGCCGGCATTACCAACCTCATCCCCTTTTTTGGTCCGGTACTCGGTTCGATTCCCGCATTGATCGTCGCCGTTGCCCAGGGCGGCTGGACATTTTTGTGGGTGCTGCTATTATTCGTCATCATCCAGAACCTTGAAACCTACGTGCTCGATCCGTTGCTCGTCGGATCGTCGGTCCGCGTGCAACCGCTGTATCAACTGCTTGCGGTGCTCGGCGGCACGCAGGTGCTCGGGATTCTCGGCGCGCTGATCGTGCCGCCTTGGGTTGCCGGTGCATCGGCCTTGCTCGAAACACTTTACCTGCAACCGAAGGCCGAGCAAAAAGAGCGCGCCCGGCAGTCTGCCGCCCTTGCCACCGCCACCGTTGAAAGCGATCCGCCCCTGCCCGTCTAGCACTAGGAACTCCGCCATGACCGTCGCGATTGCAGCGCAGCTCCGGTCGGTCGCGCGCGCTGCTGCCCTCACCGCCCTCGCCGCCGCACTCTGGTGTTGCACGCTTGTCGCGATCGCTGCCGCACCGGCCACAGCACAGACGGCCGACCCGCCAAACCGAGCGGCCGTCGTGCTAGATGGGCGCGCGCTGTTTTACGTCAGCTCGTCCGGTCGCTTCACCGCCCGCGAACGAGCTAATGATGCCAGTCGCACCCTGCAACGCATGACCTACAGCTCGGATGCCGCTGAGGTTGAGGTCGTCACGCGTAACGATTTACCCGTTATTACCGTCAACGGCAGCCACTTGCTGTCAGTCACGCCTGCCGATACGCCGGCCGGGCGTTCCTTGGAAGAGCAGGCCGACCTCTGGTCCGAAGACATCCAGGAATCGCTTCAGCGCGCTCAAGCCGAACGCAGTCGCACGGCCCTGACTCGTGCACTGGTGCAAGCACTGTTGGCAATGGCGATCGCGGCCGCACTCTCCTTCGGGCTGGGCTGGATTTGGCACCGCTGGCTGTTGCCCGCTGCCCGCGAGGCGGCTCGCGAAGCATCCGAGACACCTGACGACAATCGCTCGCTCGTCACCAAGGAAATTGCAACTCGGATTATCCTGAACGTCTTGCGAGGCATCGTTTGGCTGTTCGCAATCGCCTACATCAGCAACCTATTTCCACAGACGCGACTCGTCAGTCGCCTGGCAATCCGCCACCTCGTCGGCAGCCTCATCTCCGACCTGTTTCCGCTCGGCGATAAGTCTTACTCGGTGCTCGATCTAACGATCCTGCTGGCGCTGTTCGTCGGCGTATTCCTCCTCGCACGCCTCATCCGCCGCTTGCTGCGCCTGCGCGTCCTCAGTATTGCCGGTCTCAGTCGCCCGGCCCAAGAAACCATTGCCGCGATCGCCAACTATGCCTTTCTCTTCATCGGCAGCGTGGTGGTGCTACAGCTCTGGGGACTGGATATCGGTTCGCTGACCGTGTTTGCCGGCGTCCTGGGGGCTGGGATTGGCTTGGGCTTGCAAGGCATTGCCAAGGAGTTCATCAGCGGCTTAGTCCTGATTTTCGAGCGCCCGATCGCGATCGGCGATTTTGTGGAAGTGGAGGATCTGAAGGGAATCGTAGAGCGCATCGGCATCCGCAGTACGGAGATCATCACGATCGACCGCATCTCAGTCATCTTGCCGAACTCCCGCTTCTTAGACCAAAACGTCACCAACTGGAGTCACCACAATCCCATCTCGCGGCTGCGCGTGCCGCTCGGCATCGCCTACGGCTCGAACATGACCGCAGTCCGCACTGCGCTTCTGGAAGTTGCCGAAGAACATACAAGCGTCCTATCGATTCCGAACCCGGAGGTCTTGTTTATGGGCTTCGGCAACAGCTCCCTCGACCTGGTATTACTCGTCTGGATTGCCGAGCCGCAAAGGCAGTTTCAAATCAAAAGCGATTTGTATTTTCGAATCGATATGCTCTTCCGCGAGCGCGACATTGAAGTTCCATTTCCCCAGCACGACCTTCACCTGCGCAGCGGTACGCTCCCCGTCGATGTTGTCCAACCCATATCCAACCCTCTCGCCTAGCTCGCAGGCGACATCCCAACTCCTTGAGGTGTCTCGAGGACAACGACGAGTGCAAGTCCGCATTTTCGACCGGAAACAGTGCAATTGGCCAATCCACATATACTCTAGTTGCCCTAGCACTTGCGGAGCTGGTTCGAATATTTCAAACCTAAAAACATCCCTGCACCAGAGCTTACATTCTGAAAGTTGTCCAAACGCTCCTTCCTTAGCCATGGGAAATTAAGTCTTCGAATGCCTTGGCACGATCCAGATCGCCGATAGCATGCGATCTAAAACTCATATTTCTGGGATTTAGGTTCGCTATCTGCCGCGATCGCGCGTTAAGTTGCCACCCGATCGTGGGCACAATGAAAATACGGTTTCATTCAACCGAACCGCAGTGACGCTAGCGACTGCAGTTGTTCCTCTCATGGGTTTCTACTTTCGCTAACGACACAACATCCTTCTACGGCAGCGAACTGCCCGCCTATGAAAAGCTTGCCAAGAAAGCACAAGGCTGCAAGGTCATTTCCTTTCCATCGAACCAGATGCGACCATCCCGGCTCGATTACTCGCGTCTGAATACTTTGCTGGAAGAGCGTAGTTGGCACCAAGCCAATCTGGAAACGCTCGTTTTGCTGCTAAATGCTTCCCACGCACGTGGCAGTTTCTGGATAAGAATCAACGAAGTCGATCGAATTCCAGCCACCACCTTGCGCTTGATCGACCGCCTCTGGGTCAACAATAGTCACGGACATTTTGGCTTCAGCGTACAGGGTCGAATTCTGAGCGATCTGAGTGCACCCGAGTACTACGAACCTCATACATGGGGCCAATTTGCCGATCTCGTGGGTTGGCGCAAACAGGGGATATGGATTGATTACTGCGATCTCAACTTAGCACTCGATGCACCCACCGGACATTTACCGCGCATCGACCCGATGGGCAAACACTACCCGGGAATATCCTACATATGGCTGCTCGGTGCACTCAGACGCAAGCTGATACCAATTTCCACAAAACCTACGACAGATGAGGCAAACAATCCCGATAAGTAAAGGGTTCCCTTATATGTTCTGTCGCAGCACATTCTAGAGTTGGAATGACAGTTGCCTGAGCGGTCGATATCATGCCTCAAATTTCGTTGCGAGAGTGCTTAAGGAGCATGTATTTGGACGAATGGTGAATGAGATCGGAAGGAAGTTGTTGAGAGCGATCGGGCAGAGAAGAGCAGCAATGTGGATTGGGTTGAAGAACCTGGCATACAAGGTAAAGTGGATGAATACTTGCTGAATCGAGCGTGAGAAGTTAAGGATAGAAGAAAAAAAGTGGCAGGCTGGAGAGGAAGTTCATGCTCCTCTGCTTCAGATCGAAAGACTGGTTTGTCGAGCCAGAGTTTGGTGGCAGAATGGCACCTGAGTACAAATTTATCGAGGCTAACTTTGGGTTTTCATTGGTAGCAAATAAAACTATTTTATATTTAGCAAGACATCAACTATATCACCCGAGAAATGGTTGATTGCTTTGTAGGCAAACGAAACTGTAGATCGGTACATCAACCCAGGCAATCTTTACTCAGTTTTTTTTATTAATGTACGGTTGCATATATGGACTTTTAACAAGCCTACAAAAGTGTAATTCGCATCCAGAGACAACCCCGGGCAGGGAAAGCGACTTGGCAATCCACTCATGTCGAACGCATCAATAATTAATTGAGACAGCGGATCTCTAGATTGGTCAGGAGGAGCTTATCTTTTTTTAGGACGTTGGAAAATCACATTTGTATCCTTTAGTACCTCATGCATGGCTATATTGCAGTGATTACAACGGTTTTAGCCTCCATCACCACTTATAAACCACTACATTGGGCTTGCTGAAAAAGTCCACAAAGTGAATTTAGGGGACAGAAAAGTGAATTTAGGGGACAGAGAGCTCATGAAATCAGGCTTTCGCCATCTAGCCCCAGATTTTCGCCCCAAGATCTCGGCTCAAGTGCAAGGGTTTTGAGGCTCTAGCAACCATAACCTTGCACTTCTCTGACGCAGAAAACGCTGGAACCTTCTCGCTGAAACAATTCCAGCCTTTTTCAGCAAGCCCTACATTGGTGCGTTTGCTTACCCCCTCTGGCGCGAAACCCGATCGCGCTGACTCCAAATGTAAGGGCGTGCATGCTGTCCGTCGAGCGAGCGGTCGTCGTCGCTATCGTTGCCGCGATTACCTGTTTGCTCGGTCAGCAGCAGCCAGCCAAGGCGCGTCGGTTGCTGGTAAATGCGCTTCAGTGTGTTGATATCGCGAGCCGAGATCTTGGGTGACTCTGGGACGTGGGCTGCGTAGAGGGCGTCTCCAGGATCGGGACTGTGTCCCCAAATCCCCAGAGCATGACCGAGCTCGTGCCGTGCAGTTGCTAGCGTGCGCGCCGCCGACTGCTCGGGACCGATCTCTACGGTCATGCGCTGCAAAAGGCTTTCGGAGCCGTCCGGGTGCGAGCGCGCGTAAAACTCGAAACGGGTCTGAGCCGTTCGCGCCGCTCCGAATTCAGTTAAGCCCGTAATGCGATCGCGCACGATTGCTAGGGGTGGGCGACGGCGAGCGATCGCAATGTCGGCGTCGTCTCGCATCTCTACCTCAGTCAACGGCAGATAAACCGACCACTCGCGCACGGCAGCAAGAACGCTCGCCCGCCATTGCCCAAATCGCTCGCCAGCTGATGTCGGGGCTGACTCGGACGAACGGTCGATCCAGACGCGAACGGGAAATTCCGTCCACACGAGATAGCCCAACAGCGTTGGCTCAACCTGCCCAAAATAGTCACCAGCCGACGTAACGTCCCAAGCTTCCAAGCTCGGCGGCAGTGGATGTGCCTGTAGTTCCGGGAAGGGAGGCGTGGAGATCTCTGGAGGTGATTCAGATAGAGGTGATTCAGAGCCTCCGCTCGGCAGCAACCAGCTCCAAACCAATACTGTGCAAAGCACAAAGCCCAACAGGATAACTACCGCGCGCGATCGCCACTGCATCGTTACCAACCGTTGTTTCTCTAAGGCTGGCCGCCCCCATGAAAGTTTCCCACCAGTCTATCCGAGCCAGCCCGCACTCAGGACGATCGTCAGACCAATGAAGATCGATGCCAGTACCCACGTGATGCGATTGAGGGATTGCTCGGCGCTCTTCGCGCTGGTAAACAGCTGCGCCTGGCCGCCAATACCACCCAGACCGTCGCCCTTCGGGCTGTGCAATAGAACAAGAACGACTAGTAAAGCTGCCGAAACGACCCAAATAATTTCTGCGAGCTGAGTAGCTTTCATTGCGCGTGTTTGCCGATCCCCTATTCATTAAAGTTTATGTTTGCCAAAATTGTCGGACCAGAGCGATAACGAGGTCCGACAAACCAACAAAGACGCGTTCGCGCCAATGAGTTCTCAGCTCTATCGTAACAAGCCGTTCGAGCGGTTGCAGCTAGGATAGGCGCACGGGCATGCGGTTGGGTGTTATGGCAACTGGTGCGGGCAGCAGCAGCGATTGCCCGGTCATTTCCTCTGGCTGTGGAATTTGCAGAATTTCTAGAATTGTTGGCGCGATGTCGGCCAGGCAGCCGCCCGCACGCAGCTCGACTGCTCCACCGCGGCCGGGAATCTTGCGACCCTCGCCTTCAACCAAAATCAATGGTACCGGATTGGTCGTGTGCGCCGTCCAGGGATTGCCTGCCTCGTCGCGCATGTATTCGGCGTTGCCATGGTCGGCCGTGATGAGCATCGTTCCGCCCACCTTGCCAACAGCGTCTAGCAACCGACCCAAGGCGAGATCGACCGACTCGATTGCTTCCTGGGCGGCCTCGAAGTTGCCCGTATGGCCCACCATATCCGGGTTGGCGTAGTTGATGACTACAAAGGCATACTCCTGCTTGGCGATCGCCGCACAAACCCCGTCTGTCACGGCCTCGGCCGACATTGACGGCTGTTTGTCGTAGGTCGTCACCATTGGGCTGTTGACGAGTTCGCGCTCCTCTCCGCGGAAAGGTATTTCAACACCGCCGTTAAAAAAGTAAGTAACGTGAGGGTATTTCTCCGTTTCCGCCGTCCGGAACTGCTTGAGACTGCGTTCGGCAATAACCTCACCGAGGATCTTAGTCAGGTTTTGCGGTTTGAAAGCAACCTCGACCGGTAGGGTTGCGTCGTATTGCGTGAATGTTGCGAAACTAAGCGGTTCGATGCGCTCGCGCTCGAAGCCATCGAAGTCGGGCCGGACAAATGCAGCCGATAGCTGACGGGCACGGTCGGGTCGGAAGTTGAAGAAGATTATGCTGTCACCAGGCGCAACTGCCCCAGGTGCAACGCGCGTCGGAGGCACGAATTCGTCGGTGATGTCTTGCTCGTAGTAGTCCTTGAGGACTTGCGCGGCCGTGCGGCCGTCGCCCTCGCCATCCGTCACGATCGCTTCATATGCCTTGCGAATGCGATCCCAGCGGCGATCGCGGTCCATCGCAAAGTAGCGCCCGCTCACCGTTGCAATCTGACCGATACCGATCTTTTGGCAGTAGCCTTGAATCAGATCTAGCGCTTGCACGCCGTCGGTTGGGTTCGTGTCGCGTCCGTCTGTGAATGCGTGGATGCAGGCATCCTCAATACCTTGTGCTTTCGCCAAGTCGAGTAAGCCTTTGAGGTGCAGTAAGTGTGAATGGACTCCGCCTTCGGAACACAAACCCATTAGGTGCAGTTTGCCTCCCCGAGCCTTTGTCGCCTTGCATGTATCTACGAGGACAGGATTCGTCAGTAGCGAGCCGTCTTCCACGGCATCGGAGATCCTGACTAATTCTTGAGGAACGACGCGACCGGCCCCGATATTGAGGTGTCCGACCTCTGAGTTGCCCATCTGCCCTTCTGGCAGACCGACGGCTTTCCCAGAGGTCCGAATCAGCGTTGTGGGATATGCGGCGCGCAAACTATCCATAACCGGAGTCTTGGCAGCAGAGATGGCGTTCCATTTCCGTGCGTCTCGCTCGCCCCAGCCATCTAGGATGACGAGCACCACTGGCGAAATCGGTGCCTGCGTCATAACGCCCATCCTTGCATCATTAGCATTCTTCGATTCGATACTACCATCGGGATCGCTGGACGCCAGTTATCCTTGGCCTAACATTCTGTATTTTTCATGACAAAATGGCACAATCGACTGCTCGGAATGGTTGTTGCCAGACCCCTTAAGGTGGACTCTTTCTAGAAGTTCCGAGTCGGTTCTTTGCCAGTACAACAACTGGACGAATGGCGCAGGCGAGGGCGTTTGGCAACTTTAGGCGCGCGACGATCGTAGTTCATCTTGCTTTTCAAGGGGCAGTTGAGAGCTAGTGCTAGCAACTCGAGTCCGAGATGCGAAGGCGTGCGGATAGTTGGGGGGATAACATCCTAGCCAGACTGAAGATGGGCTTCCCAGCGTTTACCAACCCGGGCGCAGCGAGTCTCATAAACATATGAGTTGCTGCCAACTCACGTTCGCCTGAGGCAAGAACCACTTGATTGAGATAGATACTATGTCCTTCGAACGCGAAAATATGCGAGTGCAGGGTGCGCGCCGTTTTGCCGGTAACAAGTTTTCTTCCTTATGTTTCCAGTGCGAGTCCGTCCAGATTGTCGGCGTGATATTTCGCACCCACGGATAGCTAAGTTTCAGCGCTCCAGAACGTTGAAAACCCCCTATCTTCTCGTGAAGTCGAAATTTTGTGTGCGATTGCCTTCAAGGGGATCGCGCCAGCTTGCCCTGTTAGGCATCGAAAGGATGCAGTCAAACACTCCTTTCACCCCAAAATGGCATCGACTACCACTTCTACTTACATCAGGTGAGCTTCCAGCCAGGCAACTTCTTCGATCGTGTTGAGTAGGGAATATTCGGCAAGCTTCGCGATGCGCGGGCGCAAAATCCTCAATCCGTTGATTGTCGATGAAATATATGCGCGTTCCTACCACGTCCAACAGCTCAGTCCCAAGATCTTGTAATGCTTTTGAATGATGCTATTGCGGTATGGCGTCAACCGAGTGCAAGCGTCGTAAGGGTGCATGTACGCCTTCCGGCAGGCGCAATTTGGGCAGTCCCCGACCCGAAAAAGCGATCGCTAACCCCCCAGTGCCCGGCAAGATCCAGAAAATGCTTCCCACCCTGCGACAGAATTAACTCGCTGTCGTTCCAAAGCTGTGATTTGCCTGACTAGCCTGCCACATTAAGGATGGCAGGCAAACGAAACGCGATCGCGAAGCGCAGGACCGTCGACGGTGTCTAATGCCGCTGTACGACACGTTGCATTTCTTTTTTATCTTCGCGTCGCTTGATACTTTCGCGCTTGTCGTGGAGCTTCTTGCCGCGTGCCAATCCGATGCTGACTTTGATCAGCCCGCGCTTGAGATACATCTTGAGCGGTACGAGCGTCAGACCTTTTTGCTCGGTCTGTCCCACAAGCTTGTCAATCTCGCGACGGTGAAGGAGCAACTTGCGCGTGCGCTTCGGATCGTGATTGAAATATTGACCGCTTGCTTGATAGGGCGAGATATGAATGTTCAGCAGCCAGGCTTCGCCTTTCCGGATAAGGGCATAGCCGTCTTGCATGTTCACTCGTCCGGCGCGGACGGACTTCACTTCCGTCCCGATCAGCTGGATGCCAGCTTCGAAGGTTTCCAGGATCTCGTAGAGGTGTCGGGCTTTGCGATTGTCGCTAACAATCTTTATGCCTTCCGAGCCGTTCGTTGCTGCCATGGGAGAAATGCGTGCGTCTGTTTCCTCATTGTGCAGCGAATGCGTTAGTAGGCAGCTGGTGTACAGTTTCTTAACGAAAGCTTGACATCGCCCCTGAGAACTGTAACGCTGGATACAGAAGCAGTGAGCTTCCCTCCCGGTTGCGGTCGATCGAATCCTGGCTGATTTTCTTCTAGGAGGTACCGTCTGTAAAGGGAGTTCGCCGTTGCACCGCGTTATTTCCGCATTGTGCCCCGCATCAAGGCACTAATGTCGCGAACGTTAGCGTGTTAGCGCGGCTGACAAGGTAGGTAGGGAGACAGGACGCTCGTTATTTATTGAGCGTCCTTTTTCTTGTTTGGTGCTTTATGTTGATTCAACGCTGCGTCCAGTGTGCCAGCCACGTTCGAGTTAGTCGGTTGCAGTGCCGAACGCCTGCAAACCGTGCGCCAAACTCAGGCAGAGGGTGGTGCGTCGGCATCGTCGTCGCGCGCAGGCGTCAGGGCATCCCATGCCGCGCGCGCAGCATCTTGGACGCGATCGCCCAAGCTGGCAACGTCGCGAACGAGAGCATCCCAGTTCTTTTCGGCATCGGCGCGCATCATCTCGACCGCCTGCTCGATGCGCTCGGGGTCGAAGAGATCGGTTGCCTCAACCTCTTTACGGGCGCGACGTACAGCTTCGAGGTAGTTATCAAGGGCAAACTCGCCAGCTTTCTGGGCTTCGACTTGGGCTTTACGCGCGATTGCCTCGATCAGGCTGCGCGTTTCCGCTCGAACCTGCTCGGAGGCCCCGGGCATGTGTTGGTCGACGAGGGCACCAGCGCGATCGTTAGCCTCGATGATTGCGCTTTCGCGGGGTAATTGTGATTCTTCAGTCATAATGGACACCTCACTCGGTTGCGTCGCGACTGCTCAACCGTCTCCATATTAATCCGGCTGTTGAGATCGCGCTGCCTTCCCCGGTCATCGAGCTTGTCAATTCGGAATGGAAGTGATGCCGAGGTAAAAAAGGTGAGTATCGGATGCTAGAGGTAGAAACTGCGACTCGAGGAAATTATGATTCTTGGCGTCTTCCACGTTCAAGTTCCCGAGAGTACCTAGGGCTTGCTGAAAAAGGCTGGAATGGTTTCAGCGAGAAGGTTCCAGCGTTTTCTGCGTCAGAGAAGTGCAAGGTTATGGTTGCTAGAGCCTCAAAACCCTTGCACTTGAGCCGAGAACTAGGGGCGAAAATCTGGGGCTAGATGGCGAAAGCCTGATTTCATGAGCTCTCTGTCCCCTAAATTCGCTTTGTGGACTTTTTCAGCAAGCCCTACCTAGCTTGGATTATTCATGAACTCTTATGAGGAGACCCTAAACCTATTGCCTTGCAAGACTTGCAGACTTTTTCGCTCAATCACAGTGCGTTTCTATACGCGAAGATTGGAGCCTTCTCAGAGCAAGGGTTTGAGGCTTCGTCAAAATCTTCGTTAATAAACCAGGCTAGGAACTCCGGGCACTGCTGCGCAAGGAGAAGCATCTGTCATTGAGAGATCGCTTGCAAGTGTGCTACTTGATTCGAGCCGAGCAGTTGACGGTCTCGACCCCAGCGTGGGTGCTAGGCAAACATCAATGCACACTCCAGCGCCGGCGCGCACGTTTTCGCCTGGGCAGTCAGCCACAACTGCGGGCGCAGTCCACTAGCCCCGGTCGGCCGCATGTCATCCCCGATTGCGCGGTGCGCTTCCTCCGGAAGCAACTCCTGGTCCCGGTGGGTGGGTTCGAGCGCTAAACATGCATTTAGCAATGACTGCTTACCGCACTGGGTATCAAGCCGGACTAGACCGCCGCCAATCACTTGATGCGCACCGGCTGCAAGCAAGATCGAAGGCTGATTGAGAGACAGACTCACGTGTCTCACTCTACGCAAGCTTCAGGCGAGAATTCAGGGGTTTCAGGAAGATGTGTCAGTCAGCCAAGACTTGAAAGATTCGCGGCCGCGCTTTCGACGGCAGAGTCATTAGTGGCATGCGGCTTTAAATAAATTTAGGGGCGGAACCGTCACTGGAAACTCTTACCAGATGAATGTGGTTGCGCCCGCGGTATATAACTTCATTCACGACGCTCTATCTGTCACGAGAATTCTTTGATTTAGAGTCATTAGAAACCGATTTGGAGGTGCTAAATACCCAGATCGTTCGTCTTCGCTAAAATTGATTGCAGCTATACCTTGTCAAAGTTGTAGCCCACCACCACTACTTTTTTGACCCTGCGCGCACCAACAACCGAAAGCTTGCGAGCGACCGAACTAGTTGGGATTTAGCGACACAGCAAGGACGCGCGCGTATTAACACCTGTTGTTGGATTCACGCCACTGGCAATCGCGCATAGTTTCTTGACTTCCGTGCGATCGAGGACCGCGTCGGAGAAGTCTGCCCCTTCGATCTTGGCGTCGTCAAAGGTAGAACGCAGCAACATGGCTTCGGTAAGGATGGCGTTGCTGAAGTCGGTGCCCTTGAAGCTGGTCAAATAACCGATGCCGTAGGCAAAATTCGCACCGCTAAAGTCGGCATTCTTCAGCGATGAACCGGTGAATACGGCTCCGCGCAAGTCAGCATCGCTGAAATTGGCATCTTCAAGATCGGCACCCGAAAATTCTACTTCGATCAACGACTGGCCGGCGTAATCTTTGGTCTCCACTTTGGCATCGTTAAAGGAACGCACGGCAGTGGACGTAGCTGCACCGGCCGGTATCGGAGCGAGCAGGAATGCGATCGCCCACATCGCGATCGCGATACGGAGAAGAGATTGGGCAGTAACTTGCATAATTGAATCGACGATAACGGCACGAACTCCAGAGTATCTTAATTTTTCTTCAAACTCTACTGTCTGGCTGACGTTTTCGGCCGAGCGAATGACAAGCACCTCAGTGCTCACAGCGCAACAGCTCGAGAAACTTTTAAACCATTTGTTTGAAAATGAATAACCTATTGCGACGGATATATGCGGACAATGACCGACCGCCCAACGATCGCCAATATCCGAAGGAGATTCTCCTGTGAAGCAGCAGCCCTCGACCCTACAAAGCGTCGGCAGTTGCGGCTCGCAGTATTTTGACAAGCGGCAAGGTCGCCGATAGACGCAATAGGTACCCTCAATTCTCAGGTCTTACCAGCTCGCACTCGGGCCAGTTCGGCTTTAGCTTCCTGCCAGAGTTGTTCGAGTTCGTCCAGAGTGTGGTCGCTTAGCGGGCGATTGGTAAACGCCTCCATGGCTTCTAAGCGATGGACGAAGCGTTGATTGGTCCCGTGGAGAGCCTCTGAGGGATTGAGCCCGTACCATCGCGCAATATTTACCAAGGTAAATAACAGGTCTCCGAGCTCGGCCTGTTGCTCGACAGTTGTTTCCTCTTGCAGGGCCGTTTCGAACTCGGCCAACTCCTCGCGGAACTTGTCCCAAACTCCATCCGCAGTTTGCCACTCAAACCCCGCTGCTGCAGCCTTCTGGGAAATCTTGAAGCCTGCCAAGAGGGGGGGCAGCGAATGGGCATACTTTTCAAGCTTGCGGCTGAGGCGCTGGGCAAGTTCTGGAGTCTCGCCTTTCTCAGTAACTTTGATTTGCTCCCAATTGGCATGCACCTGCTCTGCGTTGTCAACGACTAAGTCGCCAAATACATGTGGGTGCCGGCGGATCAGCTTCTGGGTGATGCCGCGCGCTACAGCTTCGAGGTTGAATGCTCCTGCGTCACTTGCAACTTGCGATTGCAATACGACCTGAAGGAGTAAATCGCCTAGTTCCTCGACGATCGCGTCCTGTTGCTCGGACCGAATCGCAGCAGCGACCTCGTAAGCTTCTTCAATAACATAAGGAACGAGCGTTTGCGGCGTTTGTGCTAAGTCCCAGGGACAACCTTTCTCCGGATCGCGCAGTTGAGCGACAACAATAATTAACTCTTGCAGCGCTTCTAAGATCGAGCGATCGACTGCACTGAGAGTATCGGGCGAAAAGGACATGCAAAACTCTCCACCAGCAACTTCTCCATCAATTATCGACTAGAACTCTCAACAGGTGACCGACCGCCGCTGGTGTTGGCGAGTAATTGCTCCAGGCTCCAGGGAGAAAACCGAGACCTGATAAACAAGCTGAGTAACTTAAGCTATGGGTTGTCGCGACGCGGGAGTTTGCGGGTACGGGTCTGCATATCCACAACTCACAAGCTCATACCAGCTCAAGGAAGTGCTCCGATTGATGGCAATTCGGGAACCCTTATTGCTATTGGGCACCTCGGAAAATTGCCGGATTATGGCCTGCCGGCGATTGCAATACCCGCGCTGCCGTGCCGCCCATCGGTCTTAAGCAAAAGAATCGAGGTGGCCTTTAGATTTTTTGCTTTATCTGTCGAAGGCATTGAGCCGATTTATATCACAATTCAGCACTCGCAACCCTTGCCGGAGGCAGTTTAGCCGATTGCTTGGCTGCGGCCAGATAACTACTTTGCCTAGCCTGGATTATTCATGAACTCTTACGCGGAGACCCTAAAGCTTTTGCCGTGAAAGACTTGCAGACTTTTTCGCTCAATGACAGTGCGTTTCTATTCACCTAGATTGGAGCCTAGTCAGAGCAAAGGTTTGAGGCCTCGTAAAAATCTTCGTGAATAATCCAGGCTAGGAGAGGCTCCGAAGCAAAGTAGGCGAGCTCAGTTTCCCTCCCAGTACATTCCACCGAGGTGCCACCGCGACGGCGATCGCCCAACCCTACTCTGCCTCTAGGGTCCGAATCGGCAACTTCAGCGTGAAACAGCTACCGCAGCCGAACTCTGACTCCACGAAAATCTCGCCGTCATGGAGCTGTGCCAATTTCTGTGACAATACCAACCCTAGTCCCGTGCCGCGCTGCTTGCGGTTAAGCGGGCTATCAATTTGCTGGAATGGCTGAAACAACTTGTCCAAGTCCTCTGGCTTGATACCAATACCCGTGTCGATCGTTGCAAAGGCGATACAGTTGTTTGCGCGCTCCACCCGCAACTGCACCATCCCAACTTCGGTGAACTTGACTGCGTTTGCTAGTAAGTTGACCAAGATCTGCTGCAAGCGCCTTCTGTCGGCTACACAGGCAATCGCATCGGTAGCAATTTCTAGCTGCAGCTCCAATCCGCGAACGCGAGCTGCCTCGTGCACCAATGACAGCGATGCCTCGCACACCTCGCGAATGCAGACTGTTTCGAGGGTCAGGTCCTCGCGCCCGACATCGATCTTTGAGAGGTCTAGTAAATCTTCAATCAATGCCAGTAGGTATTCGCCGCAGTCGAATAGCAATTGCACGTACTCGAGTTGCTTGAGATTGAGCCGACCGTAGATCTGCTGCTTGAGCATCCCTGCAAACCCCAAAATGCTTGCCAGGGGCGTCCGCAAGTCGTGGCTCATTGTTGCCAGCATTTCGCTGCGCGCGTGCAAATCAGCGCGCGCGGCACACACGTCTTGTTCTAAGTGCCGCAGCCGTTCGCAAGTTCTCATCTGCTCCAGACCAAGCGCGCAGTATGTTGCTGCTTGTCGGACTGCCGTGCGCTCGCTTCTTCCCCATGGCACGTCGCGATCGCACTGCATCCCGATCGCGCCGAGCAACTGCCCGCAGGCAATCACAGGAACCAACAACAGCGATCGCATTTTGCTCTTGCTCCAAAAAGCCAGAACCGCCGCACTCTTTGGCGATTCGCTCTGACGCAGCGCGATTGCTTCCCCTGCAGCAAGCACAGCGGCATGGTCTGCTACTACCGCGAGCAAAGGCGAGTGCTCCTCGCCACCCGCCTCTACCTGCCAGCCCGTCAGCTCTTGCAATTGCAGTAACTCCGCGCGACCTTTGGGTATCCGTTCTTGTAGCTCGACGAGCGCTGCTAGGATCGCTTCCATACTCTCCCCTGCTAGAAGCAACCCCAACACCTGACTTTCTGCAAGCGGTTCGGTCAAATTCGGGGTGCCCCGTGCCGCGCGGGCGGCAGGCGAACTAGAGACCAGGTTTGAGAGTACCTGTGGCAAGCTCGCTAGCGAGCCGCAAACGCAAACCACGCCCATTACCTCCAGCTCGTGACGCTGGCAAGTTACTCCTGCATCCAACAAGTCGGTCACGAGCACAACTGGCAGCTCGGGAACAACCTGACGCAGGTTCCTGAGGACCGAGAGCAACTCGTCGGGCGCGCTCAGTAGTTGCTCGCGCTCTACCCAGAGCAGAGCGTCGTAGTTACCGTTGTTCGACAGCGATCGCGCGGCGGTTAGCGATGCAGTACTTTCGTACGTGTAGTACAACCCCGGCGCTGCAAGCGCGCTTAGAACTGCATTGACCTCGTTCGCGCGCTCGGAGGCAATCAGCAAACGTAAGGGCGTAACACCTGGCGGCGGAACGGCAAACCCTGCAGCCACGCCAGAACGGTCTGTCATACCAGCTCTCGGCAATTTAACGGAACGTTAATCCTAAATATGGGGCGTAATACTGCAACCATAGGGGTTGGGCGAGATCGCACTCTTGAGATAGGTATCTGACATCAAGCTCACAGGTGAACCCCCATGCTTGCGGGACAACTTTCGCACAAACTGCCCTCAAGTTTCTAACTAAAGTCCACACTTCCTGCGATCGAGATCTCGAGAAGTGGTAATTTTAGACAGCGCTGAAGTGTGATGGTCGTCCAGGGTTGCGAGCAAGGCTAGGTGAGGGTTCTGCCCCTGTGCCACCCTCACTGTGCAGAGCTAACCAATCTTACACCGAAGGTTTGGTGCTAGTGTTCCGGTAGATGTTTGGCTCCGACAAACGCTTATTGCAATTTCCGGATGTGTTAGATGAGCCAAACTTTCCTAGAGACTGGCTGTGGCTTAATGAGACTGACGGTGGTTTAAAAGCGTTCCCGTTCAAAGCCTTCTCATTTGAAAATTTAACGTTCATTCTTTTCAGACATCGAATCCGTTGATTAAAAGTGCGAAAACGAAAGCGTGAAAAATCAACCCAACTATTACGTGGTGTGCCCCTGGTCTAGTTCTCGTCCGAGCGCGCCGCGCGACCGAGAAATACGTGTAGGTTGTGTGGTGACAGACGTCCGGGCTACCAGTCAGCCGCGCAGACCTACCCAGACTGGTCATGCCGAAGCTAGCCAGAAGCATTTTCCTATCCGCGCTTCAGTCCGGCAACTGAGAGACCGGTCCCTGCTGAGCTGGAGCCGTGCGGCGATCGCCTAGCAACACGAGGTTGTCGCGGTGAACGACCGTATCCGGTGCGGCATATCCGAGTAGGAGCGGGATGGCAGTCGATTGCCGACCGCGGATTTGTTCGACTTCGCTGTTATCGAAGTCGCTCAGTCCGCGCGCGAATTCCTTGCCGTCTGGGGTGCATAGGGCAACAGCATCTCCAGCTAAAAACTCACCTGTTACGGCCGTGATTCCGGCAGCCAACAAAGACTTACCGCGATCGCGCAGCGCTTGCACCGCACCCCAGTCAAGGGTCAACGTGCCGCTCGTTACTAAGCCGTAGGCAATCCAGCGCTTGCGGGCAGGTTCGGAACGCGGGCGCGGCTCGAACTGCGTGCCGTGTGGCTCGCCTGCGAGGATCTGCTCGATCGCCTCCGGTCGGCGGCCGTGAGCGATCGCGGTACGGACGCCAGCGCTACTAGCCAGCCGAGCGGCCGCTAGCTTTGTCGCCATGCCGCCCGTCCCCCACCCCGAGCCGCTCCCACTGGCATTGACTTGCAGGTCATCGAGTTCCTCGGGGCTAACGGTACGAATCGGACGCGCGCCGGGATCGAGGCGCGGGTCGCTGGAGTAGAGTCGATCGACATCGGTGAGCAGGATCAACCAGTCGGCTTCAAGCAGGCTAGCCACCAGGGCTGATAGTGTATCGTTGTCGCCGAACTTGAGTTCGTCGGTTGCCACAGTGTCGTTTTCATTGACGATCGGGATCGCCCCGAGTTCGAAGATCTCCTGGAACGCGTTGTAGGCGTTGACGTAGCTATTTCGCTGCATCAAGTCGCGACGCGTCAGTAGCACCTGTGCAATTGGCTGCTGCAGGTTGGCAAATAAGTCGTCGTAAACTCGCATCAAACGTCCTTGTCCGACCGCCGCGATCGCTTGCTTGCGGGCGATGCGGCGCGGTCGCTCCACCAATCCCAATCGGGCGCAGCCGACACCCACCGCTCCCGATGAAACCAACACCACGCGATCGCCGCTGGCACGCAAATGTGCAAGGGTTTCGACCAAGGCGGCGATCGTCGAGAGTGCTAACTGACCGGTTACACTCCGCGTCAGACTCGACGTACCGATTTTGACAACGAGCGTTCGGTCCATGACAGTTCTCTGAAGACAGCTCGGCCAGTCTGGGACGCGATCGACGGCGAGAAACCGGTACGATCCGCTCAACACCAATGTGTAGCTTGCTCTCCCGCTGCAATCTAGCCGTTAAGCTTAGGCCGGATTGCGCTGGATCGTTTCGCCAGTCGTATAGGGGTCGATCGGATTCCAGATTGGATTCGGCACTATCAAAACCCTTGTCTCCAAAGCTTACCGCTGCGCCGTTACAGAATCTTTTAAAGACTAGTTAAAGAGAGCGCAATCCCGGTTGCACCAATCGCCGGACCAATCGCAAGCGGCGTGCCCCACCCATAACGGGCGTGAAAGCAAGGGGTGCGCATTTGAGCACCACATACAGCCCCCATTATCCGCTCCGAAGGAGTTTGCTCCAACAACAGGGCTGCAGCAAAAACCCTAAAGGTAAAAGCCATCATCCAGATGAGGGGTTTGGAGCACTCGAAAGTCAGCCGGCGCGGCCGATGACACGCGCGAACCAACTCACGACGCGCTGGATCGTCTGTGCGCTGCAAGCAAAGGCAACACCGATCCCGGTTGCAAAACTGACCAGCCAGGATGAAAGTTTATTCGGTATGAGCGTCATCGGTCGAACGCGCTCGCCAATAAGCATAAACACTAGCAGTAGCAGTAGCAGTAGCAGCGCTTCTAAAATCAGCCTGAGGGCGGCCCTTCTCGTGCTAGAGCTGGTTGCTGCGGGGTAGCAGCGTTGCCAGACCAGCAATAACCATCCCTTAACCTTCTCATTACCCGACCTTTACTAGAGTTGGCGATCGCGGTGTTACTCTGGGCGCAGAAGCAAGGTGGGTTTTTCAGGGACTGCTCGAACGGCTGCAGATGGCTTGGAGCCCTCAGTTGCAGCTGGCTCACCGTTCTACGCAGGGTGGCTGTATGATTTCTGGCACGGAGTTTCCGAGTTTCTCAGCAAACCTTGCTACCCTGTCACGGCTGCCCTTCAGCCGTAGCGATTTACTCCCCGCCCAACCAGAAATTTTATGGCGTGTTGAGTGGGGTGTCGTACGGACGATTACC
Organism: Rubidibacter lacunae KORDI 51-2; assembly: GCF_000473895.1. Classification (NCBI taxonomy): domain Bacteria; kingdom Bacillati; phylum Cyanobacteriota; class Cyanophyceae; order Chroococcales; family Aphanothecaceae; genus Rubidibacter; species Rubidibacter lacunae. The sequence continues at coordinate 35,760 of NZ_ASSJ01000015.1, forward strand.
TGGAACGACGACGGTACGGTTGTAACGCTTGGATACTGGGGCAAGGGTGATGTGGTCGGACAGCCCCTCACGCGCTTGCAGCCATACCAAATTGAGTGTCTGACTAGCGTTGAAGTCACTGCAATTCCATCGCATCGCTGGCATCAGGTCTTGGACGCGATCGTCGCTCACTCTTGGCAAAGCGAAGAACTTTTAAGCATTGTGCGCTACGAGCGCGTGTACAAGCGCTTAGAGCGTTTGCTGACCTGGTTGGCCCGCAAGTTCGGGCGATCGGTGGCTACCGGCGAGCTGATCGATCTGCGCTTGACGCACCAGGGCATTGCCGAGCTTATCGGGACGACGCGCGTGACCGTTACTCGATTGCTGAAAGAGTTGGAAGCACAAGGAAAAATTGTTCGCCAGCAACGCCACTACATCATCCTGTGCGATTCGGAAGTGCTCAAGCACTTGCGCGCGGATGATGAGGGTCTCACCGCAAGCTAGCTCGGACCAATTCCATGCACTGGTAATACTTGCCTCTCGCGCGATCGCTCTCGCAGTTAAAAGCCTTGCCCTCGACCAAAGACCCCGTATATTTCTAAGCGTGCCGCTTGAGTAGCTGTCTCAAGTCTTGCTTTGAACGGTGCAAAAGGGTTCGGCAGCAATTGTCCTTGCCGGAGGGTACGCACTGCATGGCACTAGTGCAAATCAACCATTCTCAGAGCAACGGTCAAACCACTTTTGAAGAAAACAAAACAGAACCTACCATACTTGCCCGCAAGCTGCCAGTGGGAGTTATACATTCACGAAATTTTAAGAATATTGGTTTAAAAAACGTACGATATCTGCATTTCGCATGCGTTTGCAGCTCTGCAAGCACATCTAAAAAATGTTCGAAGATGCTGTTTAAGCAGTACATTCTGCATCAAGTCGGCAACACATGGGTCTGTAAATGAAAAACAAGGTTGAAACTTTTAAGCTTTCCGGTCGAGTTTATCTACTGCTCGCAATCTCAATTTTTGGAGCAGCGAATGCCATCACTCGCAAACTCAACGAACTCGGTGCGGAGAACCTTGTTGACGGACGCAACCCTATTTCTTTCTGTAACGTTCTTTTCGTCGGCAATTTGTGTGCTCTGGCTCTACTGGGAGTTCTTTATCGCCACCAATGGCGGTTGGACCTGTTCAGACGAATTACTTGGAGGAACTGGCTAGCACTATCGTCTGTTGCGTTTTTTGGGACAGCACTCGTTCCTACGCTCGTTTTTACGGCACTCTCAATTACTACAGTTAATAATGTTGTTCTTATCGGACAAATCGATACGCCCATTATTTTGGGCTTATCTGTACTTTTACTTCGCGAGCGAGTGAATGGTTGGGTCATTGGCGGGGCAGCAGTCTCCTTTGTGGGTGTTGTTTTAACCGTGCTGTTGCAGCCAGCCACCGGCGATGCAATGACCGTAGTAGGTATTGATATCGGACGCGGTGAGTTACTAACTCTCCTTGCCGCAGTATTTCAGTCCGTCTCCAGCATTATCAGCAAAGTCAGCCTGCAGCAAGTCCCGCTTAGTATCTTTAGCGGATTCCGAATGTTTGTCGGTACGATAATTTTCTTTGTGGCAGCTATCCTACTTTACGAACCCAGTCATTTTATGGACGTTTCTTCACCGTTTCTATGGCGTTGGATGCTAGTTTATGCAGCCGTAATTGTGGTAGGTGGTCAGCTGTTTTGGTTCAAGGGACTGAAGCGAAGTACCGCGGGTGAGGTTTCGCTAGCGGCGGCTTTCAATCCGATTGCTGGCGTACTGGCTGCCTACACGATTTTGGGAGAAATTCCTACGATAGGGCAGTATGTAGGAGGCAGTGTTATCTTGTTCGGAATCGCGTTAAACCAAATAGGCTTAAGCCGACTGAGTAAGGTTGCGCTCGTGCAACTGTCAACGGATAAGCAGATGGATGGAGCTGTAGGGTTCAAGGGAATTTAGTCACAACGCCGGGGAACCCCTACTTTTGCCCGATTCAACTCAAAAGAGTTATTCCTACCGCAGTATGAAGGAGTACTTGGGCGTTACCGGAACGGCTGTCTTACGGCGATCGCGATGCTTGGAGCGAAAGCACATCCTATAATCTCTTATCGGAAATTGCATGAAGAGCTGTTCTGCCCCAGAATGGTTGAGGGGACTGCTGTAAAAGCCGTCCTTTTCGACAAAAGTGCCCCTTGAGAGTTGTGGTGAATGTGCAGAAGCCACTATACCAACACGAAGTAAAGTTCTTGCGAGCTAATCGATGCGACATGCCAGGCCAATTTTCCTTGTCATTGTCTTGAGCGTTGTAGCTGTCGGTGCGTTTGGGCTCAAAATCTGGCACGATCGCTTCCAGATACATCGGTTAACTTTAGCTACTGCCAGTGCCTCGGGTGAATACTATGCCTTTGGTCGAGCCCTGGCCCGAGTAATTTCAAACCACCATCCCGATATCGAGATTACCGTAAGAGAAACTCAAGGTTCTTTGCACAACCTCGAGCTCATCGAACAAGGCTCTGCACAATTGGCACTCGTTCAGAGCAACTCTCCGAGCAGGCCCTCTACTCGTGCAGTTGCCTACCTATTTCCCGAGACGGCTCATGTGGTAGTTTCCGCAGAATTGGGGATCCAGCGTTTCTCCGACTTGCGGACCAAGCGTATTGCTTTACCGCCAGCGGGAAGCGGTTCTTATCGACTGTTTTGGTCGATCGCCGAGCATTACAAAATGGATCCAGAGACAATTGAGTTCGTCGTAAAACCGTCTGATGAAACCTATGCAGCATTTCGGGCAAGAGAAGTCGATGCTTTCTTTCATGTCATGGCACTTGGCAACCCAAGGCTTGCAGAGTTATTGCGCGAACAGAATGCCAGGCTCTTGCCAATCCAGCAAGTAGCGGCGCTGCAACTCAAGCTGCCTTATCTTGAATCTACCCAAATCCCGATGGGAACCTATGATGGGGCCTCGCCCATTCCGCCCAAGGATGTTGCTGCTGTGGCAGTGCGGTCCGTGTTAATTAGCAGCGACGATGTAAATGCTGGCGTAGTTTACCGCATCGTCGAAAGCCTTTATCAGTTTCGCTCCGAACTAGTAGCAATCTATCCAAGAGCAGCAACGATTGTTTTGCCAGAGTCTGGAGAGAACTTGGGGTTGCCCATACACCCCGGCGCGCAAGCATTTTACGAGCAGGACAAGCCACACTTTCTCGTGGAATATGCAGAGTCTTTGGCATTTCTATTATCCGTTTTCGTGTTAATCATCTCCAGTCTATGGCAGTTCCGTTTGTGGCTACTCGGACGACAGAAAAACCGTGCCGATATGTATAATCTTCAACTTGTTGAGCTGATCGATCGCATCCAAAATAGCAATAAATCCCAAGAGTTGATCGAACTCCGCCAGGAGCTATTTGAGATTCTCCAGAAAGTTATGGTGGATCTAGATAAAGACCGAATCTCACTCGAGTCTTTTCAGTCTTTTGCCCTACCTTGGGAAACAGCAATATCGAGTTTGCGTCATAAGGAGTCTCTATTATCGAAAATCGGTTTCTCTGCTCCCAACTAGACTGTCGATCGGTTAATTAACGTCAAGGTTTTTCATTGGTAGGAACGAGGATTTGATTTCGCAGTCCTTTTTTCTGCCGAGCAGTATGAGAATGGCGCGATTCCCTCGGGGTTTTACATCCGGAGAAAATGATTGCTCCCAAGCTCGCTGGATGCAATCTAAACAGCGGTGCGAGAGGTTTCGTATTGAAGCTTGCATCAGTCCCTTGCGGCAGCAAAGTACGCAGCGAAAGATTCAGAGCGATCGTCAGGGGTTGAGTGAAAGTCCCGGACCCGTCAGAGTCGACCGCCTCGACCATCTAATCTTGATAGTTGCCGATTTCGTTCGCGCGTGCTCGTTTGACGAAGGCGTGTTGGACATGCAAGCCATTACGTTCGGCAACAACAAAAGGGCGCTGGATTTCGGACTGCCAACCGGGCAAGAGCAGCCAAACCCTGAATGACTGAGACAAGTGCCTCAAGCCCCGCAAGTTTATGGCGAAATTTCAGGGGTTTCAGGAGATGTGTCAGTCAGCCAAAGCCAAACCTTCCCCACCAGTGGCGCGAAGTCACTCCAAAAGCCGTTCGCCCCCGCCGAGCTCGCCGATTTTAGTTGCCTGGCGGTTCGCTGCTTGCAGGTGTATATGCTCACCCGAAAGCTCGTGATGTTGAGTTGCTTAGCTGTCCAGTTACCCGCAGGGTGCGAATGTGGGTGCACAGCTGTCGGTATACTTTCACGACCGAAGCAGGAACCTCATTGCGATCGCCAACGTTGCGAGCATTGATTACGACTATTTTTAGCTTTTAGACGGGAAGCCCCGCG